>JAJYMD010000445.1 GCA_021787255.1 Actinomycetes bacterium
CCGTTCATCTTCATCGGCGCCCGCATCGCCCTGGCGGTCGGCACCGTCGGCATGATCCTCGGCGGGCAGGAGATCGGCCAGGTCGGCCTGGGCGGCCTGGTGACAGTGCTCGGCAGCCGCGCCGAGACTTCGCAACTGGTGGCGGCGATCCTCACCACCACGGCGCTCGCCCTCTTCCTCTTCTGGGCCCTGCGCCAACTGCAGGCCAAGGCGTTCCCATGGATCGCGGCAACCTCTGCAGGAAGGCGTGAATCACGATGAGCGACGTGACGACGGGTTTCGTGGCCACTGCGGCCGCCGCGCCGAGCAAGCCCTCTTCGGTCGTAGGGAACGACGTCATCTTGAAGATCGAGAAGGTGTGCAAGACGTTTGCCACGGTCGAGCGCGTCGTCCACGCGCTCGACCGGGTGAGCCTCGAGGTCCGAAGGGGCGAATTCATCAGCTTGGTCGGGATCAGCGGGTGTGGGAAGACGACGCTCTTGCGCATCGTCGACGGTCTCGAGAGCCCCGACAGCGGCGGCCTCTGGCTCGACGGGGTCAAGCTCGAGGGCGTCTCGCGCGAGATGTCGTACGTCTTCCAGGACATCAATCTGCTGCCGTGGCGAAGCGTCGTCGAGAACGTGGCGCTCGGTCTCGAGGTGCGCGGCGTCCCGAAGGCCGAGCGGCGTGAACGGGCGATGGAGGTGCTCGACATGGTCGGCCTCGCTGCGGTCGCCAAGTCGCCCCCCTACACGCTTTCAGGCGGGATGCAGCAGCGCGTAGGCGTGGCAAGGGCGCTTGCGGTCCGACCCAAGGTCTTGCTCATGGACGAGCCGTTCGGGCAGCTCGACAACTTCACCCGAGAGGCCCTCCAGGTGGAGATCGCGAACCTGTGGGCGAAGCTCGGGACGACGATCATGTTCGTGACCCACGACGTGGACGAGGCCATCTTCCTCTCCGACCGGATCGGGCTGTTCCAGCCCGGACCGGGAAGGCTGACGGAGGTGCTCGACGTAGACCTCCCCCGCCCGAGGACGGACTACGACGTCCGCGCCCATCCCAGGGCCATCGAGCTGCGGGCCTACATCACCGAGCACCTTCGGGGAGCCAGAGGTCCGGTGCAGTGACCGTCCTCAGCCGTCCCATGGCAGAGGTGCAGACAGAGGCCGCGGAGATCGCGTCGGCGCCTCGACTTCGTCGTCCGGTCAGCGAGTGGCGTTCGACGCGTATCGCCGCGCCGATGCTCGCGGTCGCAGTCATCCTGGGCCTCTGGGAGCTTGCCGGCATGTACCTCATCAGCCCGCTGCTCATCTCCTCGCCGCAGCAGGCGCTCGCGGACTTCGTGGACCAATTCTCCTCGGGTCCGGCGGTGCCGGCTCTCGAGATCTCCTTGCGCGAGCTCTACGTCGGCATCGCGATCGGCTTGAGCGCCGGCGTCGTGATCGGGCTCGTGGTCGGCCGCTACCGGTTGCTCGATGCCGCCCTCAGCCCGTACATCAACGCGGCCAACGCGACCCCGCTCAACGTCCTCATCCCGCTGCTCATCGTGTGGGTGGGCATCGGCACCGAGGCGCGCGTGCTGTTCATCGTGCTGATCAGCTTCTTCCCGGTGCTCTTGAACACCGCCGGGGGGCTGCGTAACGTGAGCAAGGGCTACGTGGAGGTGGGCCGGATGCTCGGGCTGAACGAGCACCAGCTCATGAGGAAGGTGATCCTTCCTGCCTCGATGCCGTACGTCTTCGCGGGCATAAGGCTCGGCGTCGCGCTCGGGGTGATCGGCATGATCGTGGGAGAGATCGAGGAGAGCAATGTCGGTCTGGGCTACTACATCAACTTCTACGGAGACGGGTTCCAGACCGGCAAGCTGCTCGCCCTGATCTTCTTGGCCGCGCTGATCGGGGTGCTCAACGTGCTCGTCATCCGGGGAGTCCAGGCTCGGTGGTTCCGTTGGATCAGCGCCGCGCGCTGAGGTGAACGGCGCTCCTGGCGCTCCCACCGCCCCGACGACGGCGGGCCGGAGCCGGACGGCGTGGACGCACCCCTCTCTACGCTCCTTCCGCTCGCTGCACCGGCTGTTGCCGGACTGCGACACGGTGGAGCTGCTCACGGTCGGCATCGACGTCGGGTCGGCGACGTTCCACCTGAGCGTGTCGCGGGTGGTGCTGGAGCGCAGGACCCAGGAGCTCTCGACTCGTTACGACGTGGTCAGCCGTGAACCGCTCGTCACCTCGCCGATCTGCTTCACTCCGTACCTGCCGTCCGGTGACATCGACGCCGCGGCCGTCGACACTGCAGTTCGCCGCTGCTATGCAGAAGGGGGCGTCGACCCCGACGAGATCGACAGCGGGGTGGTGCTGCTCACGGGTGCCGCGCTGCTCCGGCGCAATGCCCGTGCACTCGCCGAGCGCCTGGCGGGGAGCGCGGGACAATTCGTGTGCGCCACCGCCGGCCACCACTACGAGGCCGTGCTGGCCGCCCACGGCTCGGTGGCGGTCGCCCGCTCCCGCAAGACGCCGGACCCGATCGTGGCCCTCGACGTGGGGGGCGCGACGACCAAGCTCGCGCTGGTCCGAAGGGGCGAACTGCTCGCGACGGCCGCGGTCGGGGTCGGGAGCCGGCTGCTCGCCTGGGACCAGGACCGCCGGCTCGTGCGGGTCGAGGCGTCGATCGTGCCGCTGGCCGAGTCCGTCGGTGTCGTCGCGGAGCCTGGCCACGTGATCGAACCCGAGCAGGTCGACGCGGTCTGCGACCAGTTGGCCCTCGCGGTCGTCGCCCAGTTGGACCCCCGAGCCGGGTCCGAAGGGGGGGCGAGGACGATGCTGCTGACCGACCGGTTCCCTGTGCCCGACCGGCCCTTCGAGATCGTGGCGTCCGGAGGCGTCGCGGAGTACTTCGGCTCGCCGGTTCCGTCCATCGCCGGCGATCGCGAGGCGGCCGACCGGGCCGACCGGGACGACCTCCGCGACCGGGACGACCTCCGCGACCGGGACGACCTCCGCGACCGGGACGACCTCCACGACCTCGGCCCCCGCCTCGCCCGCGCCTTGCTCGCGCGCCTCGGCGCGGCGGGCCTCGGGGGCAGGCTGCGGGGAGGAGAGCAGCGCATCAGGGCGACCGTGGTCGGCGCGTCCCAGTTCTCGACCCAGGTGAGCGGCTCCACCATCGCGGTGGACGCCGCCGCGCTGCCGCTGCACCACGTGCCGGTCGTCCGCCCGCCGCTCGATCTCGGAAGCGAGGACGTCGATCCCGAGGCGGTGGCGTCGGCGCTCGCGACGTCGCTCGACCAACGGTTCTCGCCCCAGGACCTCCCCGGCACCCTCGCGGTCTCGCTGCGCTGGCGCGGGGATCCGACGTACGCCCGCCTGAGGGCGGTGGCGGCGGGGCTGGTGTCTGGCTTCGGCTCCGGGCAGCCGGTCACCGGCGTGAGGCGCCTCGTCGTCGCCGTCGACACCGACGTGGCCTCGTCGCTCGGGCGCATCATGACCACAGAGCTGGGCGTCGAGCGCGGTGCCGCGCTCTGTCTCGACCACCTCGACCTCGGCGATCTCGACTACGTGGACGTGGGCCGCCCGGTCGCGCCCGCCCACGTGGTCCCGGTCGTGGTGAAGTCGCTCCTCTTC
>JAJYMD010000089.1 GCA_021787255.1 Actinomycetes bacterium
TGTGGCCCTCGAGCCATGAGGTCGCGGACACGATCCGCTCGTCGCTCACCTCCGAGGAGTTCCGCGTCCGCTACTCGTCGGTGTTCGAAGGCGACGAGCGCTGGCGCTCGATGGAGGTCGCGGGCGGCGAGACCTTCGCATGGGACGACCGTTCCACCTATGTGCTCCACCCGCCGTACTTCGAGGGCATCGGCATCGAGCCGGAGCCGCTCGCGGGGATCGACGACGCCCGCGTGCTCGTGATGCTCGGCGACAGCGTGACGACCGACCACATCTCGCCAGCAGGCTCGATCCGCCCGACATCTCCGGCGGGCGAGTACCTGCTCGCGCACGGCGTCGACCGCCAGGACTTCAATTCGTACGGCGCTCGCCGGGGCAACCACGAGGTCATGGTGCGCGGCACGTTCGCCAACGTCCGGCTTCGCAACCAGCTCGTGCCCGGCATCGAGGGCGGCGTGACCGTCCACCTTCCCGACGGGGAGCAGACCACGATCTACGAGGCCGCGCAGCGCTACCGCGCCGAAGGCGTCCCGTTGCTGGTCCTCGCGGGCAAAGAGTACGGATCAGGCTCCAGCCGTGACTGGGCCGCGAAGGGTCCCCGCCTCCTCGGCGTGCGCGCGGTGATCGCTCAGAGCTACGAGCGAATCCACCGCTCGAACCTGATCGGCATGGGCATCCTCCCGCTCCAGTTCCGAGACGGGGAATCGGCCTCCTCGCTGGGGCTCACGGGGCGGGAGCGGTTCTCCATCGACGGGGTCGCCGAGCTCGGAGAAGGCTCGATCGGTGACGAGCTGGAGGTACGTGCGACGGCGGACGACGGGACGACGACGAAGTTCGGCGCCCGGGTCCGCATCGACACGCCGATGGAGGTCGAGTACTACCGCCACGGCGGGATCTTGCAGTACGTGCTCAGGCAGCTCGCACGCTGACCCCCTCGCACGCCGACCCCCCGCGCGCTGCCACCAGTCACTTTCGCCCGGGGCACGCCGACCCCCCGCACGCTGCCACCAGTCACTTTCGCCCGGGGCACGCCGGCCCCGATCAGACCACCGCCTCTTCGTAGGAGGGTTCCCAGGCGGCGAGGTCACGAAGCCGCGGGTCGTTCGAGAAGACCTCGACGATCGGGACGTGCAACCCGAGCCTGCGCTGGATGACCTCCGCTTCGACGACCTGGTTCCACAGCACGAGGGTGACGACGACGCCCGTGGAGCCGGCACGAGCGGTGCGACCGGAGCGGTGCAGGTATGCCTTGTGGTCCTCGGGCGGGTCGTAGTGCACGACGACGTCGACCCCCTCGATGTGGAGCCCACGTGCCGCGACGTCGGTCGCGACCAGGACCGGGAGCTTGCCCGAGGAGAAATCCGCGAGCGCCTTCTCGCGGTTCGCCTGGCGCAGGTCGCCGTGGATGGCGGCCGCGCGCACGCCTTCGGCCAAGAGCTGGCCGACGAGGCGGTCCGCGCCGCGCTTCGTGCGCACGAAGACGAGAGTCTTGTCGTTCGCGTCGGCGATCGCGGCTGCGACGCGGACCTTGTCCATCTGGTGGACCTGCAGGAAGCGATGGACCATGGCCGAGACGGTCTGGGTGCTCGACGCCACCTCGTGGTGCACAGGGTCCCGGAGGTAGCGGCGGACCAGCCGGTCCACCGCGCCGTCGAGGGTCGCCGAGAAGAGCAGCGTCTGGTGCGGCCGCTGAAGCTGCCGGAGCACCCACTCCACCTGGGGCATGAAGCCCATGTCGGCCATGCGGTCGGCCTCGTCGAGGACGAGGGTCTCGACGTCGGCGACCGAGAGCTCGCCGCGGTACCCCATGTCGATCAGCCGACCGGGAGTCGCGATGACCACGTCGACGCCCTTGCGCAGCTTCGCGACCTGCCTGTCGATGTCCGCTCCCCCGTAGACGGCGACCACCCGCAGGCCGACCGTCTTGGCCAGCGGCTTCAGCACGTCGTGCACCTGGATGGCCAGCTCGCGCGTCGGGAGCAGCACCAGCGCTCGCGGGCTGACGGGCCTCTTCGTGCCACGCTCCCGGCGCTCGGAGGCGCCGAGCGTCGCTGCGGTCCGCTGCAGCAGGGGCAGCCCGAAGGCGAGCGTCTTTCCCGAGCCGGTCTTCGCCTTCCCGCAGACGTCCCTCCCGGCGAGCCCGTCTGCGATCGTCAGCGCCTGGATGGGGAAGGGTGTGGTGATCCCCTGATCGGCCAGCTCCTTGACCAAGGGATCGGCGACACCGAGGGACTCGAAGGTCCTCACGGTCTCGTGCGTCTCGCTCGTCATTCCTTCTCTCTCACGGTGGCGGGGCCCGGCGCCATCCGACACATGGAAAGGGCCCAGACGACCCGACCACGTCGCCGCGATCCCGTGTCGTCCTCTGCAATCTACCAGGTTGACGGCTCCGATCAGCGCATTGGCTCGCGCGCAGCGCGCCAGATGTGCGAAGCTGGCTCGCATGGCGCGCCTTTCAGTCGGTGACAGAGCACCGGCGTTCACGCTCCCCGACCAGGACGGGAAGCCGGTCTCGCTGCGCGACTTCGCCGGCTCGGCGGTGGTCGTCTACTTCTACCCGGCAGACGACACGCCCGGATGCACGAAAGAAGCCTGCCAATTCAACGAGAACCTGTCCGCCTTCCAGCGCTCCGGCGCGAAGGTGGTGGGCATCTCGCCGGACGGCGCGGCGAAGCACGTGAAGTTCCGCGAGAAGTACGGCCTCGAATTCCCCCTCTTGTCGGACCCCGACCATCGCGTGATGGAGGCGTACGGCGCATGGGGCGAGAAGACGATGTACGGCAAGAAGACCGTCGGCACCATCCGCTCGACGTTCATCGTGGACGGGCAGGGAAAGGTCGCCCATGCCTGGTACAACGTGAGAGCCGACGGGCATGCCGCCAAGGTGCTCGAAGCGCTCCAGAGCTGATCGCGTCCGGATCTCCTCGGGCGGCGAAGACGCCGGTCGGCTCCGGTCCCTGTCACGGGGCCTTCGGGCCTATGGTACGTGCGTGCCGCCGGAGAAGCCCCATTGGGCCCACCTCTTCGAGGAGGTCGTGACCTCCGGGCTCTGCACGGGATGCTCGGCGTGCGTCGTCGCCTGCCCCTACGACGTGCTCGGCTACGACCACGAGACGACCTACAAGCCCTTCCACGTGGAGGCCACAGGCGGGCCCGGCAACTGCACCCACGGAGAGCGCGGCTGCACGCTGTGCACCAGGGCGTGCCCGCGCTTTCGGGAGTGGGAGCCCGAGATCGACCACCACTTGTTCGGCAGGCCCCGCGCCGACAGCGAGGTCGCGGGCATCGCCGAGCAGGTGCTGCTCGCCCGGTCGACCGACCCCGCGCTCCACGAGGCCGGCCAGGACGGCGGGCTCGTCTCGGCGATCCTCGTGTGGGGGCTCGAGCACGACGTCATCGACGCGGCGCTGGTCTCGGTGCTCGAAGGAGACGGGACGTCCTGGAAGGCCGTCCCCACCGTCGTCAGCGACCGCGCCGGCGTCCTCGCCACGGCAGGCTCCCGCTACACGTACTCGGCGAACCCCCTCGCCTACGCGAGCGCCGTCGAGGCCGGTGCCGAACGGATCGCGCTCGTCGGCATGGGCTGCCAGGCGTCC
>JAJYMD010000184.1 GCA_021787255.1 Actinomycetes bacterium
GCGTGCCTTCATCGGGCTCGGCTCGAACCTCGGGGACCGCCGCGCCGAGCTGGCGAGGGCGGTCGCGGCCCTCCGGGCGAACGGGGACGTGACGGCCGTCTCCCCGCTCTACGAGACCGAGCCGCTCGGCGGCCCCGAAGGGCAGCCCGCGTACCTGAACGCCGTCGTCGAGCTGCGCACCGGCGACGGCCCTCGGGCGCTGCTCGAGCGCTGCCGTGCGCTCGAGGCGGCCGCGCGGCGGGTCCGCGCCGTGCGCTTCGGGCCCCGGACGCTCGACGCCGACGTGCTCCTCGTCGGCACCGAGCGCGTCGAGGAGCCCGACCTCTGCGTTCCCCACCCGCGGATGTGGGAGCGGCGCTTCGTCCTCACGCCGTTGCGCGATCTCGCGCCGGAGCTGGTCCCGCCCGGCTCCCTGGAGCGTGCCGCCGGGGTCGTGCGCCGGGCCGGTACACTCTGAGCGATCACCCGATCGCCGTACGCGACCGGCACCCGCGAGGGGCCGTAGCGCTGAAGGAGGAGTCGGTGAAGACCGTCAGGATCATCGGCCCGGGGCGGGCCGGCCGTTCTCTCGCCCGCGCCTTGTCCGACGCCGGGTGGGACGTGCGCCCGCTCCTCGGCCGAGGCGACGACCTCGCCGGAGCCGCAGGCGGCGTCGACGTCCTCGTCCTCGCGGTGCCAGACGACGCGCTGGGCTCGGTGGCAGCCGTGGTGCGGCCGGTGCCTTCGACCGTGCTCGTCCATCTCGCCGGGTCGCTCGGTCCCGACGTCCTCGCCCCCCACCCCCGCAGGGCCGCGCTGCACCCCCTCGTCGCGCTGCCCGACCCCGACACCGGTGCACGGCGTCTCCGCTCGGGCATCACGTTCGCGGTCGCCGGCGACCCGGTCGCCGCCGAGATCGCGGCTGCACTCGGGGGGATGCCGGTCCACGTCCCGGACGGCGCGCGCGCCGCCTACCACGCGGCTGCGGCAGTGGCGGCCAACCACGTCGTCGCGCTGCTCGGCCAGGTCGAGCGCATCGCCGGTGCGGCAGGGCTCCCCTTCGAGGCATTCCTCCCGCTCGCGCGCGCGGCGATCGAGGACGCCGCCCGGCTCGGGCCGCGCAGGGCGCTGACCGGGCCTGCAGCCCGCGGGGACTGGCAGACGCTCACCCGCCACCTCGATGCGATCGGAGAGCAGGAGCGCGCGGCCTACCGCGCAGGGGTCGGGCTCGCCCTGCAGCTGGCCGTCGGGGTCCAGGCTCCGCTCGATCCGAGAGATCGCCACGCGTCGCGGCCTTCCGGGCAGCCGTCGGGCACGCCATCGGTGCCCGCGGCGACCGCGGTGCCGGCGGTGCCCGCCTGAGCCGTGCGGCTCCTCAGCGACCCGCTCGCGTTCCGGCGCGCGCTCGAGCTCGCCAGGGCGGGAGGTGCCAGCGTCGGCTTCGTGCCGACGATGGGCGCGCTGCACGGCGGGCACCGCTCGCTCGTTGCGCGCGCGGCGGCCGAGCACGGCCACGTCGCGGTGTCGATCTTCGTGAACCCGCTCCAGTTCGACCGCCCAGAGGACCTCGCGAGCTATCCGCGAGACCTCGATGCCGATCTCCAGACCTGCGAGGGCGCGGGCGTCGGGACGGTCTTCGCGCCGGCGGCCGGCGCGATGTTCCCCGAGGGCTCGCGGACCTCGGTGTCCGTGGCCGGTCTGCAGGACCGCTTCGAGGGGGCATCACGCCCCGGCCACTTCGAGGGGGTGGCGACCGTGGTGGCCAAGCTGCTGTCGCTCGCGGGTCCCTGCGCCGCCTACTTCGGCGAGAAGGACTTCCAACAGTTGCTGCTCGTGCGACGCATGGTGGCGGACCTCTCGATGCCCGTGGAGGTCGTCGCGTGCCCGACGGTGCGCGACGCCGACGGGCTCGCGCTGTCGAGCCGGAACTCCCGCCTCGCTCCCGCGGAGCGCCGGGCGGCCACGGTGCTCTGGCGCGCCCTCAGCGCAGGGCGGGAGGCCGTCGCCGGCGGCGAGGACCGTCCTTCGGCGGTCGCGGCCCTCGTGGCGGGCGTGGTCGCGACCGAGCCGCTCGTGCGCCTCGACTACGCCGCAGCCGTCGACGCAAGAGACCTGACCGTGCCGGCGTCGCTGTCGGAGGCGACGGCGGTGCGCCTCCTCGTGGCCGCGGAGGTCGGCCCCGTGCGGCTCATCGACAACTGCGCCGCGCCGCGCCCCTCGGAGCTGCCCGAGGACGACGTCGAGGCTCCGCCGAGGGCCCGGGTGCGTCTGGCGGCCGGCGCCGCGAGCCCGCTCGGGGCGGCCTGATGCGCACGGCTGCGGACATCGCTGACACCGGGCCCTTCGACGTGCTCGTCCTCGGCAGCGGTGTCGCGGGCCTCTCGGTGGCGGTCCGGCTCTGCCAGGCGAACGAGCGGTGCTCGGTGGCGGTGCTCACCAAAGCCGAGCTGTCCCAGTCCACCACGCGCTGGGCGCAGGGAGGCGTGGCGGCGGTGCTCGGCGGCGACGAGGACTCGACCGACCTCCACTTGGCCGACACGCTCGAGGCCGGCGCCGGCCTGTGCGACCCCGACGCGGTCAGGGTGCTCGTCGAAGAGGGGCCGGCCCGCGTGGAAGAGCTGATCGCGCTCGGAGCCCGCTTCGACCGCGAGGCGTCGGGCTCGCTCTCCCTCGCGCTCGAGGGAGGCCACTCGAGGGCGCGCGTCGTCCACGCGGGAGGCGTCGCGACGGGTGCGGAGGTGGAGCGGGCGCTGGTCGCCGCGACCGTCTCGCGTGCCGCAGCGGTGCTCGAGCGGTGGTTCGCCCTCGACCTCCTCGTGGAGGGCGGACGCTGTCGCGGGGTGGTCGCTCTCGCGCCAGACGGGACGGTGGTGCGCGTGCTCGCGTCGCACGTCGTGCTGGCGACGGGCGGCGCCGGCCAGCTGTACGCGGTCACGACCAACCCAGCGCAGGCGACCGGCGACGGCATCGCGATGGCGCTGCGAGCCGGGGTCCCGGTCGCCGACGTCGAGTTCGTCCAGTTCCACCCCACCGCCCTGCACCACCCGCTCATGCCGCGCCCGCTCCTCTCCGAGGCGCTGCGCGGCCACGGCGCGCTGCTGCGCGACCGCGATGGAGAGCGGTTCTGCGACGAGCTGTCTCCTCGCGACGTCGTGAGCCGGGCCATGGCAACGAGGATGGTCGAGCAGGGGGTCGACCACCTGTGGCTCGACGCGACGGGGCTCGGGCGCTTCGCCGAGCGCTTCCCGACGATCGCGTTGTCGCTGGCGTCGGTGGGCCTCGACCCGGCTCGGGACTGGCTGCCCGTCGCTCCGGCGGCCCACCACATCTCCGGGGGGGTGGTGACCGACCTGTGGGGCGCGACCGCCTTGGGCGGGTTGTGGGCCGCGGGCGAGGCCGCGTGCACGGGCGTCCACGGCGCGAACCGCCTCGCGTCCAACTCGCTGCTCGAGGGGATGGTCTTCGGCGCCCGGGTCGCCGAGGCGATCGCGGGCGGCGCCGAGGCGACCTCGACCGGGGTGCTCGGGTCGCTCGGCGCGCCCGAAGAGGGCCGGATCCCGGTCCGTCCCCTCGAGCTCGGAGAGCCCGGT
>JAJYMD010000299.1 GCA_021787255.1 Actinomycetes bacterium
GGGAGACGTCCCCACGATCCGAGTCGGCGAGCTCCACGTCGTGGCGCACCGGGTCGCGCTGGTAGTCGCGGATCAGCTTGTCGACCGGCCCTTCCAAGGTCGCCGAGAACAGCAGCGTCTGGCGCGACGAGCGGGTCCTGTCGATGAGACGGCGGACCGCCGGCAGAAACCCCATGTCGGACATCCGGTCGGCCTCGTCGACGACGACCATGTCCACCTCTGACAGGTCGGCCGAGCCCCGCTCGACCAGATCGGTGAGCCTCCCCGGGCATGCGACGAGCACGTCGACGCCGGCTCGCAGGGAAGCCTGCTGCTTGGCGTACCCGACGCCACCGTAGATCGACGCCACCCTGGCGCCGACGGCCGCCGCGAGAGGAGCGAGGACGTCTTCGATCTGGGCTGCGAGCTCACGGGTGGGGACGAGGACGAGCGCCGACGGATGCCGTCGCTCCCGTGCCCCACCGGGCGCGGCCGTGAGCCGGGACAGGATGGCCAGCCCGAACGCGAGCGTCTTGCCGGCTCCGGTGGGAGCCCTCCCGCACACGTCGCGCCCGGCGAGGCAGTCGGGCAGCGTGACCGCCTGGATGGGGAAGGCGGTCGTGATGCCGCTGCCCTCGAGCGCGCTCGACAGCACGAGGGGAACGCCGAGATCCGCGAAACGGACGGGCGCGAGCGAACGGGGTGATGCGGTCATGAGACTCCAGTCGGTCGAAGCGAAGATGGCCGACTCGATGCGAAGTCTCGTGGGCCCAACCGGCGAACATCGCCGGTCGCCGCAGGCCTGCGCCCCCGGCGTCCCTGTTAGCATAGCCGAATCGCGGCCGGCGTGCCGACGAGCAGGTTCGGGGTAGGATCGGGGTCGCGTATCGTCGACGACACGCCCGGATCCGTCGGCGATGGCACGGAGCACCGCTCGGCGCGAGTGCGCCTGCCGTTTCGATCGTCGGGCATCCAGAGATGGGGGCCAGTGCCCAACAAGCCTGCGCAGATGCCCGAAGAGGACCTTTTCCGCCTCTATTTGCGCGACATCGGCCGCCACCGGCTGCTGACCAAGGAAGACGAGGCCCGCCTGGCCCAGGCGATCGAGGCCGGACGCGCGGCGCGTGCAGAGCTGGGCACCGGCAGCGGGTTCGGCCCCAGCCGCGTCCGCGAGCTTCGTCGGAGGGTCGAGGCGGGAGACCTCGCCGTCGAGGCCTTCGTCAACGCCAATCTGCGCCTCGTGGTCTCGATCGCCAAGCGCTACCAGGGCGCCGATCTTTCGTTGCTCGATCTCGTCCAAGAGGGCAACCTTGGGCTCATCCACGCGGTGGAGAAGTTCGACTGGCGCAAGGGCTTCAAGTTCTCCACCTACGCCACCTGGTGGATCCGCCAGGCGATCGCCCGCGGCATCGCCAACGGTGGCAGAACGATTCGCCTGCCCGTGAACGCCGGTGAGCTCCTCGGCCAGGTCTCCAAGGCCCGCGCCCGTCTCGAAGCCCAGCTCGGTCGGCGACCCAGCGTGAACGAGCTCGCAAGCGACCTCGGCGTGAGCGTGAGCAGGATCGTCGAGATCCTCCGTCATGCGACCACGCCGGCCTCGCTGTCCGAGCCGCTGCGCCACGACGGCGACGGCGACGCAGAGCTCGCCGACCTGGTGGAGGACGCAGGAGCGGTTTCGCCGTTCGAGGCGGCCGCAGCCAGCCTGCTGCCGGACATGGTCACCGCGATGCTGGCCGACCTCGACGAAAAGGAGCAGGAGATCCTCCGGCTCCGCTTCGGCCTCGACCAGGGTGAGCCTCACAGCCTCGAGGAGGTCGGAGCCCGCTTCGATCTCACCCGTGAGCGGATCCGCCAGATCGAAGCTCGGGCCATGTCGAAGCTGCGCCATCCCACCACCGCTCGGGACCTGCACGAGCTGCTGAGCAGCTGACGCAGGCAGGGCGCGGTGAGCAAGGCGCGGCAAGGCGCGGCAAGGCGCGGGCCGCCACAGCCGGTGCACGACGAGCGGCCAGGCCGCGCACGGGAGCCGGCGGGGCTGGTAGAGTCAGGCCACGCCCGCGTACCGCCGGCGTGGCCTGTTCGAGAGCTCCCCGAGTCGGCCTGATCCGAACGGAGCTCGTCATCTTCCACCGCCAGACCGAGCCCTCGCAGGGCTTCCTCCCCCCGGGACAGGTCGTCGACATCCAAACGGAAGGTGTTGCGCGGTCGCAGGTCGCCGTCTCGGGCGGTGCCTCGTGATGGCCAGCTCGGTCGGCAAGCGCCAACGGGAGCAGCACAAGCTGGAACAGGCGAAGGCGAAGGCGGAACGCAAGGCTGCTCGGCGTGCCGTCGGCTCCCAGCCTCCTGTCCTCCCTGTCCTCCCGCCACCTCGAAGCGAAGGAGAGCTCATCGAGGACTTGGCGACGCTCCACCGGGCTCTCGAGGCCGGCGAGGTGCCGGTGGAAGAGTTCGAGCTGCGCCGGGATCGCATCCAGGCCCAGCTCGAACAGCTCTCGTCATGACCGGTCCCGACGTGTGCCCATCGGGGTGCCTCCATGCCTAGGCGCACGCACGCCACGATGCCTCGTCGCCGGTCGGCGGCACCGCCCGAGCGTGTGCGGACCGGGCGCCGGCAGCAGCCGACGACTCGAGAGGTGGACGCCCAGGTCCTGGCACTGCGCGAGGACGGCAGCTCCTACTCGGCGATCGCCCGGCGGCTCGAGCTCGCGCACGCGGTCGACGCCCACCGAAGCTTCGTCCGGGCGCTCGGAGCGCACGAAGGCGCCGAGCGCCAGCGGCTGGTCGAGCACGAAGAAGCCCGGCTCGACCGGCTCGAGCGACGGATCCGTGACAGGGACGCCGCGGAGCCAGAGAAGGTCATCCGACGCTTGCAGGGCGTGGACAAGCTCAGAGAGGCCATCCGCCGGTGACGGCGGGAGGAACCGAAGCCTCCTGCGCGCTCTGCGGTGAGCCCGCGACCGAGATGGTCGAGCCGCCGCGCCGGACGCTGGCTCGGGGCCTGGACCCCGGCGACGCGTCGTACTCGGTCACGGTCATCCTGCCCGACATCCCGCTCTGCGCCGCGCACGCCATCGACGTCCGTCACGGGGAGCTGGTCGTCGGTTGGTGCGATGACGCGCGCTGCCGGACCTACGGCGAGCTCGGCGAGCCCTCGAGCTGCGGAGGCGCCTACGAGAAGCTGGCCCGGGGCAGGCGAACCTGACCTTCGGATCCCCTCGATCGCGAGCCGACGCGTTCGCCAGGGCAACGGAGCGACACACAGCGACAAGAGCAGCACAGCGACAAGAGCAAGAGCAACAGAGAAAGAAAAAAAAGGAACAGGAACATGGCGACCGGAACGGTGAAGTTCTTCAACAGCGACAAGGGCTTCGGGTTCATCACCCCGACCGGCGGGGGGAAGGATGTCTTCGTGCACTACTCGAACGTGGTGGGCGAAGGGTACAAGAGCCTCGAGGAAGGCCAGCAGGTCGAGTTCGACCTGGCGCAGGGCCGCAAGGGGCCCGAGGCGCAGAACGTGCGGCCTGTCTAGGCCGTCCAGGCCGTCCAGGCCGCGTCGCTACGCCTTGATCCGCACGCCGT
>JAJYMD010000472.1 GCA_021787255.1 Actinomycetes bacterium
TGTTCATCTCCGGGGAGCTGCGCAAGGGCAAGTCCTCGCTCGTAAAGACGCTGCTCTACCGGCTCGCGGCGTTCGGGCACCGGATCGTCGTCGTCGACGTGAAGGGGGAGTACCGCTCCTTGGCCAAGGCGCTCGGCGTCGTCCCGCTCAGCCTCTCGCCCAACGGGGGCGTCCGGCTCAACCCGCTCGACGTGGCCGCCGGCACGGCGCCCGCAGACGTCCAGCGCCAGCGCGAGGAGCTCCTCGGCGCGCTGCTGGAGGCGTCGTTGGAGCGGCGCCTCGCCCCTGAGGAGCGCACCGCGCTCTCCCTCGGGATCGCCCGGGCGGCCGCCACACAGAGCGCCGCCGCGGCGAGCCCGACCCTCTCGGAGGTCGTCGACGCGCTGTTCGCCCCCGACGAGGGGGCGTGCCGCGCGGTGTCCTCCAGCGCCGACGCGATGGTCGAGTGGGGGCGCTCGTGCGCGCACGAGCTGCGGCGCCTGTGCAGGGGGGACCTGGCCGGCCTCTTCGACGGCCAGACGACGGCCGGGGTCGACCCGCGCGGGCACGTGATCGTCGACGTCTCGGCCCTCCACGAGTCCCCCGCGCTGCCCCTGGCGGTGCTCCTGTGCGCCGCGTGGCTGCGCAAGGACCTCTTCGAGTCCCGAGCGCGCTCGATCTTCGTCTTCGACGAGGCGTGGGCCGTCCTCGGGCACACGGCCATCACCCGGTGGGTGACCAGCCTCTTCAAGCTGGCCTCGATGTGGGGCGTCTCGATGGTGCTCGTCGCCCACCGCCTCGCCGACCTCGCCGCGGTCGGGGGGCAGGGGTCCGAGGCGTCCCAGCGGGCCGTCGCGCTCGTCGCGGACACCGGCACCCGCGTGCTCTACGGGCAGCCGGTCGAGCAGGCGGCGCTCGTCGCAGAGACCTTCGGCCTCGGGTCCTGGCAACGCCACCTGCTCTCGCGCCTGCCGAGGGGGACCGCGCTGTGGCACATGGGCGAGCGGGCCTTCCTCGTGAGCCACGTCCTCGGGAGCCACGAGCAGGCGCTCGTCACAACCGACGAGCGCCTCGTCGGAGCGGGCGTCGCAGAGGTGGTCGACCTCACGTCCCGACGCCCCGCGCACGAAGAGACGGCCGTGACGGGCCCCGACGAGAAGAGCGCGACGACGAGGTGACGACGAGCGGCGAGGATCGTGCGACCGGTCCTGGGCTTCGGGGGCGCGGGCACGGCGTCGGCGCGCTCGGCGCGCTCTTCGGCATCTCGGCGCTCGTCGTCGCAGGCGTCGTGGCGGTCTCGTTCGGCACGATGTTCGCCTCCGACCCGTTCGCTGCGAGCGCGAGCTCCCTCGATGCGGTCTCGGTCTCGGCCCTCGATGCAAACCTCGCAGAGGCGCAGAGCCTCCAGTCCGAGATCGCCGCCGGATCGCAGGCGGGCGGCGCTGCGGGAAAGAAAGCGGGCGCCACGGTCCTGTCGGAGGTCACGAGCTGGGCCGCACCAGCGCCGTTCAGCTCGGTCGAGCGCGTGATCGAAGAGGAGGCATCCGCGCTCGCGGCGAACGGGAGCGTCACAGGGGCGCTCCTCGCGACAGCTGCGAGCCAGGTGAGCGGGCTCAAGACCGTCGTGTCGGAGGAATCGGCCGTGTTCACCCCGCTCGCACTCGCCTCACTGGCGTGGTCGGCGGGCTTTCGCTCCGGTGGGCTCATGATGGCGGTCGCGGTCGCGCTCGCAGAGAGCGGCGGCAACCCGCTGTCGGTCGACCACGACCCCAACGGCACCACCGACTACGGGCTCTGGCAGATCAACTGGCCGACGCACATGGGCGTCGTCGGGATCACGGCGCCCGCAACGCTGTTCGTGCCGCTCGACAACGCCGAGGCCGCGTACGTGATCAGCGGGCACGGCGCCAACTGGCAGCCGTGGTCCACCTACGACGAGGGCAAGACCGCGGCGACCCTCCCCGTCGCCCAACAGGCGGTCGCCCAGTTCCTCGCGTCCCAAGGGGCGCGGGGATGAGGCTCGGCCGCGTCGGGGCCGCGCTCGCAGGAGTGTGCGGGCTCTGTGTCGCAGGGCCTCTCGCGCTCGGGGCCGGTGCGGCGCTCGCGCCTGCGCCCGCGGTCGTGCTCGGCTCGCCGGTCACATTCTCCGCGTACCAGAGCGCCGAGGCGGTCTTCGCCGCGCTGAAGGCCGCCGTCGGCACCCCCGGGGCCCGGAGCGTCGCCGCCGAGGAGCTCAAGGCCCTGGGCGCCTTCGCCCCGCCGGCGAAGCTCGCCGGAGCGAAGGGCGCGCTCGAGTCGTTCGCACGGGCGCTCATGACACCGGGCACCTCTCCCGCTGCTCTGAGCGCGACGGAGGCCGCCGCTCAGGCGGAGCTCGCCGCGGCGCTGAGCGCTGCGGGCCCGGTGCCGAACCCGCCGGGCGATGCCCAGCAGATGGACGCGCTCGGCGCAGCGGAGAGCCAGATCGGGGCGCCGTACGTCTGGGGCGGCGAGACCCCGGGCGTCGCCTTCGACTGCTCGGGGCTCGTCCAGTGGGCGTTCGCCCAGGCGCAGATCTCGCTGCCCCGTGTCGCCCAGACACAGTTCGACGCTGGCCCGAAGGTCCCATCGGGCCAGCCGCTCGTCGCCGGCGACCTCGTGTTCTTCCACGTGCCGTCCGACGGGCCGGGGATCGGCCACGTCGGCATCTACGTGGGCGATGGATGGATGATCGACGCCCCGCACACCGGAGCGACCGTGCGCTTCGACCAGTTCTCGACAGGGCCTCCCGTGGCGGGCCAGGAGGTGAAGGGGAACTGGGGCACCTTTGTCGGGGCGACCGACCCCGGCGGGGTCCCCTCGCCCTGAGCGAGGCGCCGGTGCGGCGAAGCGTCAGGAGCGCAGCACGACGGTGTGCAGTCCCGGCAGAAAGGAGGACGTGATGGCCTGGACGCAGGGCGCGGCGCTGGCCGCGCGCCCCGGTGCGCTCGCGTCCTTGCTCGTCAGGCTCGCCGGGGTCTCTGACGGTCGCATCGCCGCGCACGACGCGGCGAGGGCACGCGAGCTCGCCGCGCTCGACCCGCATGCGTTCGGCGAAGCGGAGCGTCTCGAGGCGTGGTCGTTGTGCTGGCGCTGTCGAGATGCGCTCGGTGACGAGGTGGCCTCGCTCGGCCCGCCGCCCGCCGACCCGGGGGTCCGGGCGCCGGAGCGCTCTGCGGTGGGGCCAGGTGCCCGCGCTCGCCGAGGCGAGGTCGTGCGCATCGAGGCGAACGGCGCGCTCGTCGTCGTGCGCTTCGAGCCTCCGCTCGGCGAAGCACGCGCCGCAGCGTTCGAGCGCCGGTTCCCGAGCGCCCGCTGGGTCGAGGAGATCGGTGCCTGGGCGCTGCCGCACGACACCGAGCACCTCGCCGCCCTCGCGAGGGCGGCGCAGGGCTGGCGCGTGGTCGAAGGCCCGCTCGCTCCGGCGCTGCGCGCACTCGACTGGGAGAAGGTGGGGCGGTCCGCCCGGAGCCACGCGCTCGACGCCGACGTCGTGGTCCCGGGCTTCGGCAAGGAGTTGCTCGGCTACCAGCGAGCCGGTGTCAGGTACAT
>JAJYMD010000298.1 GCA_021787255.1 Actinomycetes bacterium
GGCTCGATGCCGAACAGGTCGCGGATCCTCCGCTCGTACCACCCGGCCGCCGGGATCGCCGGCGTGAGCGACGCGTAGCGGCCCTGGTTCGTCCCCACAGCGCCCGTCCCCACAGCGCCCGTCCCCGTCGCGTTCGTCCCCGTCGCGTTCGTCCCCGCGGCGCCCGTCCCCGTCGCGTTCGTCCCCGCGGCGCCCGTCCCCGCGGCGCCCGCCCCCGCGGCGACCGCCTCTTGCTCGACGAGCAGCTCGCCGTGGTCGGAGACCACGGCGACAAGGCGGACGCCGTCGCGGCCAGCGGGAAGCGCGAACAGCCCGCAGAAGCGTGCCCCGTCGCGGACGCGCCGCAGCGTGGCGGGGAACGCCGCGGTCCCCGCCGGCGGCTCGGTGCGGGAGCCTGCGACGCGACCGGGAGCGCAGGTCGGGCCCTCGGAGGTCACGGTGACCTCAGCTCGTGCGCCGCGTCGTTCAGCAGCCTACCGAGGTCCACCGGGACGTGGACCCCGAGGAGGAGCAGCCCGGCGATCCCGAGGCCCATGGCCACCGCGATCCACGGGCTCACCTCGCCCTTCGTGACGGCTCCGAGCGAGGAGCCGCTCGAGGCGTCCGCTTTGCTCGTCGCGTCGGCCTCCCCCGCCGTGAGCATGGTCTTCGTCGTGGACCACGACAGGCCGGCGAACGCGATCATGACGAGCACGACGAGGACTGCCGCAACCCCGTAGCGAGCGTCCGAGAGCCCTCCGGAGACGATCAGGAATTCGCTCCGGAACAGGCCGAAGGGGGGCATCGCCGAGAGCGCGAGGACCGCCGCCACGAGCATGGACCCGCTCCAGGGCAGCGCGCCCACCCCGCCTCGAAGCGCCGCCATGTCCTTCGTGCCGAACTTCCGCAGCACCGAGCCGGCGCCGAAGAACGCCGTGCCTTTCGCCGCGGCGTGGGCGAGGACGTGCAGGAGCACGCCGACGAACGCGAGCGTGACCCCGAAGCTCGTCCCGATGGCGAGGATGCCCATGTGCTCGATGCTCGAGTAGGCGAGCATGCGCTTCATGTCCCGCTGGCGGAGCAGGTACAAGGCGGCGAGGAGCAGCGAGGCGAGACCGAGCACCAACAGCACGTTGCGCGGGTAGCCGGAGCCGATCGCCGCAGCGGTGATCTGGTAGTAGCGCAGGATCGCGTAGAAGCAGGTCGCGAGCAGCGCCCCCGACAGCAGTGCGGAGACCGGCGTCGGCGCCTCGGAGTGCGCGTCGGGGAGCCAGGTGTGCATCGGGACGAGGCCCATCTTCGTCCCGAAGCCGAGGACCGACAGCACGAAGGCGAGCCGCATCACGTTCGCCGGGAGCTCGTGGGCACCGGCGAGCATCCTCGTGTACGACGGCGCGTAGCTCGCCCCGAAGACCGAGGTCCCTGCGTCGTACAGCACGATCGTCGCGAGAAGGGCGATGCCGAGCCCCATGGAGGCGATCAGGATGTACTTCCACGCCGCCTCGGTCGCGGCGTCGGTGTCGTCGATCGCGACGAGCAGCGCGGAGACCACGGTCGTCACCTCGACGGCCACCCACAGCAGTGCGAGGTTGCTCACGAGCGGTGCGGCGAGCATCGCCCAGCAGAAGACGTGCAGCCCCGCGTAGAACCGCCGGCCGTAGCGGGTGCCGCGGGCGCCCGCCACCACGTGGAGGTAGCCGGCGGAGAAGATCGCCGTCGTGAGGTAGACGAAGGCCGTCGCAAGGAGGAACACGACGGACAGCGCGTCCACCCGCAGCTCGCCGGAGGCGCTGACGTGGCCGTGCGCGACGACCGCGGGCACGAGCCAGAGCGAGAGCACGAGCGCAGCGGCTCCCGACGCCGGTGCGAGCACCTTGGAGACCCCGACGGGCAGCACGCAGGACGCCGCCGCCACGACGAAGGGGATGGTCAAGAGCGCGACGAGGACCCCGGCCATCTGCGCGCTATCCCCTCAGCCTGTCGAGCTCGTCGGTCGACAAGGTCTGCGAGCGCCCGTGGTGCACGCGCATGAGGATCCCGAAGGTGACCACGGCCACGAGCAGGTCGAAGAGGAACGTCACCTCGACGACGAGCGGCAGCCCCGCGGCGATCGCCATGCTGGCGATCGACACCCCGTTCTCCAGCGAGAAGAAGCCCATTGCCTGGGAGACCACGTCCGAGCGCAGGATGATCAGCACGAAGGCGACGAGCGCCACCGCGAACGCCACCCCCAACGTCGTCGAGGGCAGGAGCGAGGAGCGCACGTGCAGGGCCCCGATCGCGAAGAAGGCGAAGACCGTCGCGCCGAGCGCCACGAGGATCGAGCTCGCGACGCCGAGCCTCGAGCTGCCGGCGAGGTCGACCTTGGCGTTGCCAAGCAGACGCGTCATGACGCCGGGGACGACCACGACCTTCAACGCGAACGACAGCCCGGCAAGCGCGTACACGTCGGCCAGGTGCCTCGTGGCGGCGACCACGACCGCGAGCACGCTCACCGCGAGCGACTGGAAGGCGTACAGGCGGACCTGCGAGCGCAGCAGCGGGCCGCGAAGCATCGCGAGCTCACTGAGCAGGACGACGACGGCGACGAGCTCCTCGACGCCGGCGGTGACGGAGGGGACCGGGACCGCCATCAGACCGGGCCCACGTAGAAGACGACGACCGCGAGCAGCGCGATCCCGAAGGCGGCGGCGAGGAACTCGGGGATCTTGAACAGCCGCAGCTTGGAGAAGAGGTCGTCGATCACCGCGAAGACGAGGCCCAGCCCCATGGCCTTGCCGAGCAAGGCGGCGATCGCGCCGACGACCGACAGCGGTGCACCGTTCGAGGAGAGGCCGAAGGGCGCGACGAAGACGTTCACGAGGATCGTGTAGAGGATGAGCTGCTTCATCGCGGACCCCCACTGCAAGAGGGCGAGGGCCGGCCCGGAGTGCTCGAGCGTGCGCGCCTCATCGATCATGCCGAGCTCGAGCGTGCCGGTGTGCGTCTCGACCGGGATCCGCCCCGTGTCGGCGAGCACCACCAGGAAGAACGCCACGGCGGCCAGCACGTGGCCGGGCCGGAGGATCTCCGAGGACGTCCGGACCGTCGCGGCGAGCGCGTAGGGAAGGTCGGTGCCGGTGATCAGGCCCACCGCGAAGACCACGAAGAGGATCGTCGGCTCGACGAGGGCGCCGAAGGTCATCGACCTGCTGCTGCCGAGCTGCGCGTACGGGGCGCCGGACTCCGCGCCGGCGAGCGCGACGCAGAACCCTGCGAACGCGAGCAGGAACCCTCCTCCGAGGATGTCGCCCATGTAGCCGAGAGGTAGGCCGTAGGTCGTGAGCACCGGGATGAGCAGCGGCACGACCAGATAGCAGCCGAAGGCGACGACGGGCGCCGCGAGGAACACCCAGCTCGACTGGTCGGTGACCAGCGTCTCCTTGCCGAAGAGCTTCACGATGTCGTAGTAGGGCTGAAGGATCCGCGGTCCTCGCCGGCCCTGCAAGCGAGCCTCGGCGCGGGCGACGACCCCGCTCACGAGCGGCGCGCCGAGCAGGATGGTGAGCACCTGGAGGGCCTGG
>JAJYMD010000350.1 GCA_021787255.1 Actinomycetes bacterium
AGCGCCAGGGCGAGACGCTGAGCCGGCACTTCCGGCGCGCCCGCGCCTGACCCCCTCCGTCCCTCAGCCGCCGTCCCCTCGGCCGGCCGGACCGGTCACGCCCGCCGAGCCGGTCGCGCCCGCCACCTGGAGGCGGACCTGCGCGCGGACGAGCGCGGCCTCGGCCTCCGCGAGCTCGAGGTCCTCGTGCGTCGCGCCCTCGCCGCTTGCGTGCTCTGCGCCGGCGCCGGCCGCCGCGCCGGTCCCTGGCGCGCCGGCGCGGCCCGCCGCCGCGCGGAGCTCCTCGACGCGCGCCTCGGCGTCTGCACGCGCCCGCTCGGCGCGCGCCACGTCGATCCGGTCCGCGAGCTCCGCCACGCCTGCGAGCAGCGTCACGCGCGTGGAGCGGACGTCGAGGTCCCCGATGCCGAGGCCCGTCTCCACCTGCAGGTAGCCGCCGTGCACGGCCATCCGGACCGGGTCCCCCTCGGCGCGCTCGACGCGCACCTCGCCGGGCACCACGTCGGTGACGATCGGCGTGTGGCCGTCGAGGACGGTGAGGTCACCGTCGGAGCTGCGCAGCACGATGGCGCGCGCCTCGGTGTGGAGCAGCTGCGACTCGGGCGTCAGCACCGACACCTCGAAGGTCCCTTCGGGCATCAGCGCGTCTCGGCCTCGAGCGCCTTGGCCTTCGCGAGCACGGACTCCGCACCTCCGACGTTGAAGAACGCCTGCTCGGGCACGTCGTCGAGGTCACCTCGCACGAGGGCCTCGAACGACTCGACCGTCTCGGAGATCGGGACCGTGATGCCCTTCAGCCCGGTGAACGCCTCGCCGACGTTGAACGGCTGCGAGAGGAAGCGCTGGATCTTGCGCGCACGCGACACCGTGACGCGGTCCTCCTCGGACAGCTCGTCGATGCCCAGGATCGCGATGATGTCCTGGAGCTCGCGGTAGCGCTGCAGCACGCCCTGGACCTGGCGGGCCACCCGGTAGTGGCGTTCCCCCACGACCTCGGGGGCGAGGATGTTCGAGGTCGACGCGAGCGGTGTCACCGCAGGGTAGATCCCGAGCGCGGCGATCTGGCGGGAGAGCTCGGTCGTCGCGTCCAGGTGGGTGAAGGTGGTGAAGGGCGCGGGATCGGTGTAGTCGTCCGCAGGGACGTACACCGCCTGGATGGAGGTGATCGACTTGCCCCGCGTGGAGGTGATCCGCTCCTGCAGCTCGCCCATCTCGTCGGCGAGCGTCGGCTGGTAGCCCACCGCCGACGGCATGCGCCCGAGCAACGTGGACACTTCCGAGCCGGCCTGGACGAACCGGAAGATGTTGTCGATGAACAGCAGCACGTCCTGGTTCTGCACGTCCCGGAAGTACTCCGCCATGGTCAGCGCGGCGAGCCCGACGCGCAGGCGCACCCCCGGCGGCTCGTCCATCTGCCCGTAGACGAGCGCGGCGCGGTTGATGACGCCCGACTCCTTGGTCTCGAGCCAGAGGTCCGTGCCCTCGCGAGTCCGCTCGCCGACGCCCGCGAAGATGGAGACGCCGCCGTGGAGCGTCGCGACCCTGTTGATCATCTCGAGGATGATCACCGTCTTGCCGACGCCCGCGCCGCCGAAGAGCCCGATCTTGCCGCCCTGGACGTAGGGCTCGAGCAGGTCGATCACCTTGATGCCCGTCTCGAACATCCTGCGCTGCGGCTCGAGCTGGTCGAAGTCGGGCGGCGGGCGGTGGATCTCCCAGCGGTCCGCGACCTCGCCGATGTCGTCGGTGTCGAGCGGCTCACCGAGCACGTTGAAGACGTGGCCGAGCACGGCGTTGCCCACCGGGACGGTCAGGCCACGGCCGAGGTTGCGCACGGGGGCGCCGCGCACGAGCCCGTCGGTGGGGCGCATGCAGATGCAGCGCACGCGACCCTCGCCGATCTGCTGGGCGACCTCGGCGGTGACCGTGACCTTCCTCCCCTCGAGCTCGAGGTCGACCTCGACGGCGTGGTTGATCTCGGGCAGGGCGTGCGGGGGGAACTCGACGTCGATGACCGGGCCGGCGATCGCGACGACCCGGCCGTCCTCGAGCATCCGTCCTGCGGCGGAGGGCTTCTCCGGTGCGGTGATGGCCATGGTCAGGCTCCCTTCGAACTGCGGAGCGCCTCCGCTCCGCCCACGATCTCCATGATCTCGGTCGTGATCGCGTCCTGGCGAGCGCGGTTCATGACGCGCGTGAGCGTCCGGATGAGCTCGTCCGCGTTGTCGCTCGCCGCGGCCATCGCGCGCTGCTGCGCGGTGAAGAACGACGCGGCACCTTCGAGCATCGCCGTGAAGATCTCCGACTCGACCGCACGGGGCGCGAGCCGGCCGAGAAGGGTCTCCACGTCGGGCTCGAACTCGGTATAGCCGGCGGGCTGGCCGGCAGACTGGCCGGCGGGCTGGCCGGCGGACTGGCCGGCGGACTGGCCGGCGGGCTGGCCGGCAGACTGGCCGGCGGGCTGCGCAGCGGTCTGCCCGGCGGACGCGGGCTCTCGGGCCGCCGCCTCCTCGGGCTCGGGCAGCGGCAGCAGCTGGCGGACCTCGACCTCCTGGGAGCCCGAGGAGCGGTACCGGGTCGAGACGAGGAGCACCTGGTCCACCTCGCCCGCCAGGAACGGCGCCGAGACCGAGGCCGCCACGGTGCGGGCATCCCCCCACGTGGGCCGCTCGCTCATCCCCTGGAACGACCGCTCCACCTCCTGGTGGCGGAAGCGGAAGTACGCGGGCGCCTTCTTGCCGACGGTGAAGAGCCGGACCGAGATGCCCTGGGAGGCGAGGTCGGCCACCAGGCGCTCGGTCGCGCGCAGCGTCGAGGCGTTGTACGCGCCGGCGAGCCCGCGGTCGGCCACGAGCGAGAGCACCACGACGGCGCGGCGCTCGGCGGGCTCGCCGAGCAGCTTCTGGGCCGCCGCGGGGTCACCCTTCGCCGCCTCGACGACGATGCGCGCCATGCCCTCCCGGTAGGGGCGGTTGGCCGTCATGCGCGTGAGGGACCGCACGATCTGCGACGCGGCGATCAGCTCCATCGCCCTCGTGATCTTCTTCGTGGACTGGATGCTGCGGATCCGCCGCCGCAGCGCCCGCTCCTGGCCACCGGGCACGGCTCAGTCGACCTTTCCACCGGGCACGGCTCAGTCGACCTTCCCGGTGTCGAAGCCCTCGAGGAAGGTGCGCATCGCCAGGTCGAGCTGGGCCTCCTCGGGGAGCTTGCCCGTCGAGCGGATCTCCTCGAGCAGCTCGGGATGGTTCGCCCGCATGTACTCGCGCAGCTCGGTCTCGAAGCGGCGGACCTGGTCGACCGCCACCGTGTCGGCCCAGCCGTGCGTGCCGGCGTAGATCACGACCACTTGCTCTTCGACGGGGAGCGGCTCGTTCTGCGGCTGCTTCAGCAGCTCGGTGAGCCGGTAGCCGCGGTCGAGCTGCGCCTGGGACACCCGGTCGAGCTCCGAGCCGAAGGTCGCGAACGCCTCGAGCTCCCGGAATTGCGCGAGGTCGAGCTTCAAGGTCCCCGACACCGAGCGCATCGCGCGGACCTGC
>JAJYMD010000331.1 GCA_021787255.1 Actinomycetes bacterium
CGTAGGAGGCGGCGCGCTGGAGCCTCTCGACCCGGCTCGGGTCGGTGTCGAAGCCGACGACCTGGTAGCCGGCCTCGACGGCTCGCAGCGCGAGGGGAAGCCCGACGTAGCCCTGGCCGAGGACGGCTACCTTCGTGGGTGCGGGCTCGCCTGCACCCACGGGCTCAACGCGCCAGCTTGTGCGTCGCGAGCTCCTCGAGCGCGGCTGCGCCTCGGTCCTCGGCGTGCTCGCCCTGCAACCACTTCGCGAGCTCTTCCATCCCGTCCTCGAAGGTCACCCGTGGCTCGAAGCCGAGGGTCGACTTGGTGAGCTCGATGTCCGCGTAGCAGTGGCGGATGTCGCCGGCCCGCGACATCCCGAGGAGCTCGATGCCGACGTCGACCCCCAGCTTCTCGGCGAGCACCACGGCGACGCGCTCGATCGACGTCGGGATGCCGGTGCCGACGTTGAAGCTGCCGCCATTCGCCGCATCAGAGCGGAGCGCGAGAAGGTTCGCGGCGACGATGTCCGAGACGTGCGTGAAATCTCGGCTCTGCTTGCCATCCTCGAAGACCCGAGGTGCATTGCCGTTCAGCAGGCTCGACGCGAAGATGGCCGCGACTCCTGTGTACGGATTGGACAGAGCCTGGCGCTCGCCGTACACGTTGAAATAGCGGAGCGCGACGGCCGGCACGTCGTATGCCTGCCCGAACTCGAGGACGAGCTCCTCCTGGTCGCGCTTGGTCGTTGCGTACACCGAGGTGGGCACGAGCGGCTTGTCCTCGCGCGTAGCGCGCGCCGTGACCTGCCCACCGCAGCTCGGGCACTCCATCTCCCAGCGTCGCTCGGCCATCTGCTCCTGACCGCGAGGCCTTGGGGCGACGAGGCCGTGCTCGGGGCACACGTAGGAACCTTCACCATAGATCGACATCGACGATGCGACGACGATCTTCTGAATCGGGTGCTTTATGTCGACGAGCGCCTCGAGCAGCGCCGCGGTGCCGACGGTGTTGACGTCGGTGTACTTGCGCAACTGGTACATCGACTGCCCGACCCCGACGGCGGCAGCCTCGTGGAAGATCGCGTCGATCCTGTGCTCGAGCAACGTGTGGCGCAGGAGCTCGCTGTTGCGGATGTCGCCGACAACGAGTGGAAGGTCCGGGTCGAGGTAGCGCGGCCGCTCCCTTGCGGGACCGTGCACCTGCGGGTCCAGATTGTCGTAGAGGACGACCTCGTCGCCCGCCGCTACCAACGCGTCCGCGAGGTGGGAGCCGATGAATCCGGCTCCTCCTGTTACCAAGATGCGCACTGCCCCTCCTTGAAACTCGCTACCAGCTTAACCGGCGAGCACTCGCCCGCTCGGCTGACCTGCGAATTCACCACGCAAGGCGCCTCGCCGGGCGTGGTTCGCGGCAGAAGGCGGCCAGCGGCTCGATCGTACGGTCCCAGGTGAGGTGTGCGGCGACGAGCTGCTGCGCGTTGGCGGACTTGGCCGCCACAGCGGCCGGATCATTGTAGATCTCGGAGATCACGTTCCTTATGGCTTGCTCGTCGCCCGGCGCGACGACCCAGCCCGCGTCGAAGTCGCGGATATAGCGGGTGAGTTCACCATAGTCGTTGTACACGACGGGAAGCCCGCACCAGAGGTACTCGACGGTCCGAGAGGTGAACGCCAGCTCGCGCTCCAGATTGCGAGCCATCAGGTCCCATGCGACCGTGGCCGTGCGGTACTCGGCGACCAGCTCGCTGCGGTTCGTCACGCCGTGCGCCTGGACGCCCGGTGAGCGGGCAAGCTGGCTCCAGAGCATGTCGAGCGGACCACTGCGGAACGAGATCGTCGGGTGCTTGCCGCCGTAGAGATCGAGGGTGCCAGCGCCGCGGGAGGCGATCTCGTCGGCGAGCACTCGCAGCCCCACGGAGGGATCCTGCCAGGGAAGCGCCACACCTCCGTACACGAACCTCGGGGCTGGTGGTCGGGGGCCCGGCACTGGCAGCTCGGGTGGCATCGAGAACGGTACGACCTCTATCGGCGGCTCGCGGAGGTCGAAGCCGGCTGACAGCAGGTAGCCGGCGAAGTAGTGCACCTGTCGCCAGCCGGCGCAGGTGAAGAAGTCGGCGCGCCGCAGCGCCCGGTGCTTCTCGAGGGACAACCAGCGCACCTCCTTGGCGTCCCGGTAGAGAGTCTCGAGCAGCAGGGGTCCGTGGAAGTCGATCACGACCGGGCAGTTCGGCGGTCGCTCGAGCGCTGCGACCACCGGCCAGTGCTGGAAGACAGCGACCTCGGCAGCCGAGCGTCGGAGCAGGTCGTCGATACGGTGCGGCGTGTAGAGCAGGACCTGATCGGAGGCCTCGAGGCCCGACGCGTGGGCCGCGGAGACGGGTACGCCGTAGACGACGTCGTGCCCCGAGCTCCGGAGCCCTTCGCCGAGCCCGAGCGCGCGGAGGCCCGCGCCGGTCGCCGGCCGCCCGTCGAGCGGCACGGCGTCTCCGGCGACGACGAGCACCCGGTGGCTCCTTGACGGCAGAAGCGGACGACGCACCCCAACACCGCGAGGTTGGCGCGAAGCCGCATCACCGTTCGCCCCCTCGCGGCGTCCTGTCCGCTCCTCGAGCGATCGTCGCAAGCGCCGGCCGAGGCGGAGGAGCCGCCGAGCGAAGGCCAGCGTCCGTGAGTACTCGAGCACTACTGAGCTGCGCGCGAGGTGAGCCTTCGCAGGCGTTCGACCGCGGCGATGACCTCGACCGGAAGCCCGTTCCGGTTGCGCGGCGTATGCTCACCAACCAGCGCCCCGAGGCCACGGCGCATCGCGTGGCGAACTCCTGGCGGCAGCGTGCGGTGGAGTCGCACAACGGTGCGCGTCACCACCTCCGGCACCGGCGGGCCCGAGGCGAAAGTCGCTTCCGAGGCAGAGGGCGTCCCGCCCGGCACGGCGACGGGGTGCGGACGGCGAAGCGTCGCGCGCCGGACGAACGCGTCCAGTGGGCCGATCGTCTTGTCCCAGGTCAGCTCGGCTCTCACCAGCTCCTGGGCGTTGCGCCCGCGCTCTGCGACCAGCTCAGGTGACTCGAAGATCTGCGTGAGGACCTCTGCAAGCGCTTCCGGGTCGTCCGGGTCCACGGTCCAGCCCGCCTCGTAGCGCCGTATGTAGTCGGCCAGCTCTGCGTAGTCGTTGTAGATGACCGGCAGCCCGCACCAGAGGTACTCGACGGTCCGAGAGGTGAACGCGAGCTCACGCTCGGGGTTGCGTCGCATCAGGTCGATCGCCACGTGCGCCCTGCGGTACTCCTCGATCAGCTCATCGTGCGGAATTGGCGGCGAGACCGCGACGTAGGGATGGTCGCGGAGGCTCCTCAAGGCGTCGGCCGTCGGACCTTCCTCGATGTCGAGAAGCTGATGCCTTCCGCCGAATATCCTCAGGCGGCCGCGGCGGCGACGCGCCATCTCGGCAGCCAGCTGGTGGAGACCAGCTGTCGGATCCTGCCAGGGCAGGAACACGCCGCCGAAGACGAATGTCAGCTCATCGCGCGGCTCGTGGACCGGAAGCTCCGGGGACAGC
>JAJYMD010000212.1 GCA_021787255.1 Actinomycetes bacterium
TCACCATGCCGCGGTCGACGGCGCACAGGACGGGGTGGCTCGCCGCGGCGGTCCCGAACGGGCACTGCTCCGCGACCACCGCGGTGCCGTCCAGCTGGTCCTCGGCGTGCGCGGCGAAGCCATGGGCGGTCAGCATGTCCGCGACGACACGCATCGCGTTGCGCACGGAGCGCTGCCCCTCGCCGGGCACCATCTCCTTGGCGAGCGAGCGGCCGTAGCTCTCGCCCACCTCGGCGGCCATTTGCTCGGCCATCTCGGGGCCGAGGAGGTCCAGGGCCTTGCCGAGCAGCGCGACCAGCAGGTCGTCGCGGCGGGTGAGCAGCTCGAGGGCGGCGGCCCCCGCCACCGGCACGAACCGCTTCGACGGCCTCCCCGCACCTCGAGGTCGCCGCTCCGTCTCGACGCGCAGGTAGCCGCCCGCGACGAGCCGCTCCAGGTGGTGGCGGGCGACGTTCGGGTGGAGCGAGAAGGCCGTCGCGACCTCCGTCGCGGTCATGCCCGTCGACGAGCGGACGCGCAGGAAGATGTCCCGTCGCGTCCGGTCCCCGAAGGCGGCGGTGACCGCGGCGACGTGGGAGGCGAAGCGAGCGTCCCCATCCTCCTCTGCGGCCGTCCGGCGCGCCGGCATGGCTGCGATGTCCGCGGCCGCTCCGATGTCCGCAGCAGCTCCGATGTCCGCAGCCGCTGCGATGGCCGCAGAGGCCGCAACGTCGTCGGCCATCGCCGCAGCCTCCGCGATGTCGGCCGCCGTCTGCACGCTGGGTAGTCTACCGAGAGGCGCCCTGCCGGCGCCGGTGGCCGAGCGGGCCGAGGCGCAGCCAGCGAGCCCCGGCCCAGCATGGCGCTGAGGTCGAGCAGGGCCCACGCCCGGCATGGCCCAGCGGGGTGCAGGCACACGCTGGCGCCCGACGACACCCGAGGGAGGTCATGGCAGTCGACGAGAGGTCCCTCGAGCGAGTGGTCGCCGGCGTCGTGGACACGGAGCTGGACCTGCCGCTCGGCGAGGCGGGCATGGTGCGCTCCGTCGTGGCCCGCCGTCGGCGGACCGAGATCGTGCTCGCGCTGCCGGTCGTGCCCTGGCCGGGGGTGGACGACCTGCGGCGCCGGGTCGCCGAGGCCGCGAGCGGGGTGCCCGGGGCGGGCGAGGTCGTGGTCGACGTCGCGGCGATGAGCGACCCGGGCCGGGACGCGTTGCGGGCGCGCCTGCGCCGTGCGATGGCGGGCGCCGGGGCGCCGACGGCCGGCGGGGATCCGGGCAACCGCCAAGAGGTGCAGGGCCACGCAGGCCACGCGCACGGCGCCCAGGGCAGGGGCACCCAGGACAGGGGCGCCCAGGACAGGCAGGTCCCGTCGTTCCTGCAGCCCGGGTCCAAGACGAGGGTCGTCGGCATCTCCTCGGGGAAAGGGGGCGTCGGCAAGTCCTCGGTCACCGTCAACCTCGCGATCGCGCTCGCCAAGGCCGGCCAGCGCGTGGGGATCCTCGACGCCGACGTGTACGGCTTCTCCGTCCCCAAGATGGTCGGTGCCGACCACGACCCGGTCGTGATCGGCGACACGGTGGTGCCCGCGCTGTGCCACGGCGTCCGGGTGCTGTCGATGGGGTTCTTCGTGCCCGACGACACGCCGGTGATCTGGCGCGGCCCGATGCTCCACAAGGCGCTCGCGCAGTTCCTCGACGACGCGTACTGGGGCGACCCCGACGTGCTCCTCGTCGACATGCCGCCGGGGACCGGCGACGTCACCCTGTCGCTCGCGCAGTACATGGCGCGCGCCGAGGTGCTCGTCGTCACCACGCCCCAACCTGCCGCGCAGCGCGTCGCCCAGCGCTCGGCGTTCGCGGCGCGCAAGCTGAAGCTCTCCGTTCGCGGGGTGATCGAGAACATGAGCTGGTTCACCGGCGACGACGGGACCCGTTACGAGCTGTTCGGTCGTGGCGGCGGCCAGGCGCTCGCAGAGGACCTGGGCGTCCCGCTCCTCGGCCAGGTGCCGCTGGTGCCAGCGCTGCGCGAGGGGGGCGACGAGGGGGTGCCGGTCGCGCTGCGCGACCCGGGCGGGGAGGCGGCGGCGGCCTTCGACGCGCTCGCCGCGGCGCTCGTCGCGATGGGCCCGGCGCGCGTCTACCGCCGGGAGCTCAGCCTCCGCTGAGGTGACCTCGGGAGCCGGCGCGCTTCGGGGCCCTGCGTGGCGCCGGGTGCAGCGTGGCGCCGGGTGCAGCGTGGCGCCGGGCGCAGCGCAGTGGGCGGCCGCGGCTACGTTCTCGGTCATGACCCCACGTACCACGCCTCCGTTTCGTGCCGACCACGTCGGCAGCCTGCTGCGGCCGCCCGAGCTGCTCGACGCGCGGCGCGCGTTCGCGGCCGGCACCATCGACGCCGCCGCGCTGAAGGAGGCCGAGGACGTGGCGATCCGCCAGGTCGTCGAGATGCAAGAGGAGATCGGGCTTCGCGCCGCGACCGACGGCGAATTCCGGCGGACGTCGTGGCACATGGACTTCATCTACCAGCTCGGGGGGATCACGAAGGGCGACGAGGAGCTCCAGGTCCCCTTCAAGGACGCGTCCGGCACGACGTTCTTCACCTCCGCCGCGCTGCACGTGAGCGGCAAGGTCCGCCTCGAGCACACGATCTTCGGCGACGCGTTCAGCTTCCTCGAGTCCGTCACCACCAGCGCGGTGCCCAAGCTCACGATCCCCTCGCCGAGCATGGTGCACTACCGCGGTGGCGCGGCGGCCATCGACCCTGCCGTCTACCCCGACCCAGAGGAGTTCTGGGCGGACCTGAGCGCCGCCTACGCCGAGGAGGTCCGCCGCCTCGGCGAGCTGGGCTGCACGTACCTGCAGTTCGACGACACCTCCCTCGCCTATCTGAACGACCCCGCGCAGCGCGAGATGCTCGCCCGGCGCGGCGACGACGCCGAGCACCAGCACCTGCGCTACATCCGCCAGCTCAACGCCGCGCTGGCGACGAAGCCGCCCACGATGTCGGTGACCACCCACTCGTGCCGGGGCAACTTCCAGTCGCACTGGGCGGCCGAAGGGGGCTATGACTTCGTGGCCGAAGCCCTCTTCAACGAGCTCGAGGTCGACGGGTTCTTCCTCGAGTACGACGACGCGAGGTCGGGCGACTTCAGGCCGCTGCGTTTCGTGCCCAAGGGCAAGATGGTGGTGCTCGGGCTGGTCACGACGAAGCGCGGCGAGCTCGAGTCCAAGGACGACCTGAAGCGCCGCATCGACGAGGCGAGCGCCTACGTCCCGCTCGACCAGCTCTGCCTCTCCCCCCAGTGCGGGTTCTCCTCGACGGTCGAGGGGAACCGGATCACCCTCGACCAGGAGATCGAGAAGCTCCGGCTCGTCGTCGAGACCGCTGCAGAGGTGTGGGGCTGACGGCGACCGCGGGCGCGCCGGGCAAGTCGCTCGGGCGGGCAAGTCGCTCGGGTCGCTCGGGCGGGCAAGTCGCTCGGGTCGCTCGGGCGGGCAAGTCGCTCGGGCGGGCACGGTCGCGGCGGCGTCTTCGGGGACGGCTTCCGGGCCCTCC
>JAJYMD010000004.1 GCA_021787255.1 Actinomycetes bacterium
ACAACGTCGCACTGCTCAACTCGTACCGGTTCGGTGACCTCAGCCAGGTGTACCCGCTCGCGCGGGGGTTGGCCCCGCTGCTCGTGACCGGCGGTGCAGCGCTCGTCGCGGACGAAAAACTCGGTGGCCTCCAGCTCGTCGGGGTCGCCGTCATCGCCGGCGGTCTCGTGAGCCTGGTCTGGCTCGGCGGCGCCGCTCCGGCGGGCGGTAGGCGGTCCATCGTCCTGGCCGCGCTGACGGGGATCCTCATCGCCGCATACAGCCTGTGCGACGGCCTCGGGGTTCGCCACGCCCACGACACGGTCGGCTACGCGGGTGCGCTCTTCGTCGTCGAGTCGTCGATCCTCGTGATCGGGCTCGCCGCGTGGCGTCGCCGGGTGCTGCCCGGACCCCCCTCGTCGCGCTGGGCGCTGGGTGCCTTCGGCGGCGCGTTGTCGGTAGCGACCTACGGCGCCGTCCTGTGGGCCCAGACGCGTCTCGAGCTCGGAGTGGTCTCGGCGTTGCGCGAGACGAGCGTCGTCGCAGCAGCCGTCTTCGGTGCCATCTTCCTCCACGAAGGCTCGGCGCGCCGGCGAGTCGTCGCTGCCCTGGTCGTCTGCGCGGGCGTCGCGTTGCTCGTCGTCGCATGACGTCGTATCGAGCGGTGCACGTCGGGACGCGTCCCCGGCGACCTCGTCGTCGGCGTCAGTCCCCCTCGCTCCTCGCCGAGTCCCAGACCGTGTCCTGCGCAACGGGGGGCGGCGGCAGCGTCAGCTCGGGGGCGGTGAGGGGCCTTGGCATCTCCGTGACCGGTGCCAGATCGGCGAGCTCGGAGCTGGCCGATCCGGGCGCACGCAGCGTCTCGAACCGCCGCGCCTGGGGCAGCACCCGCTGCTCGAGCGACCCCACCAACTTGTTGTACGACTCCACCGCGGCGCGCAGCCGTCCGCCGAGGTCGCCGATGTGGCTCGAGAGCACCGACAGCCGTTCGTAGAGCGTGCGGCCGGCTGCGACGATCGCTTGCGCATCGCGTGCCGCCGCCTCCTGCTGCCAGCCGTAGGCGACGGCACGCAACAGGGCGATCAAGGTGATGGGCGTCGCGATGAGCACCTGGTCTGCGACGGCGCGCTCGACGATCGCCGCATCCTGCTCATAGGCCGCGGCGAGCAAGGCGTCGTTCGGAACGAAGGCGACGACGAAGTCGACAGACCCCTCGACCCCCTGTGCGTAAGAGCGTCTGGCGAGGTCCTGGACGTGAGAGCGGAGCTGTTGTGCGTGACGTTTCATGCACCGCTCGCGCTCACCTGGGTCGTCGGCCGAGATCCCCTCCAAGAAGGCGTCGAGCGGCACCTTCGCGTCGACCACCACGCGACGTTCGTTGGGAAGGTGCACCACCATGTCGGGTCGCTGCGCGCGCCCCGCCGCGCCGTCGCCGTGTACCTGCTCGTCGAAGTCGCAGTGCTCGACCATGCCTGCGAGCTCGACGATGCGCCGCAGCTGCTGCTCACCCCAGCTGCCGCGGACCTCGGGGCGCCGCAGGGCACCCACGAGGTTCGCCGTCTCCCTCTGGAGCCCGGAGCTCGCCGCGGCGAGGCGTTGGAGCTCGCCCTTCAGCTCTCCGTGCATCTGGCTGCTCCTGTCCTGGAGGCGCTCCACCACTTGGCGATAGCGATCGATCTGGTCGGAGACCGGCTTGACGAGCTCCGAGACGGAACGCTGGAGCGCCTCCTGGCGCCGCTCGAGCTCCTCGGCCGCGTGCTTGGCGGTCGCCCCCTCGAGCTGGCGGAACTGCTCGGTCGCCGCCTTCACCGACGCCTGGGTGATCTCGGCGATCGCTCCCTTGGTCACGACGTCCCGCTCGGCGCGCAGCTGGAGCTCCCTGCCGCGCCACCAGAGCCACCCGAGCAATGCGCCAAGCGCGAGACCGACGGCCAGCCCGACGAGCAACGATGCGATCGCCACGGTCCTCCTCCGAGTAGCGGGTCGACGTCCGATCAACCAGGACCGGCGACACCGTCCGGCGGCTGTTACTTCCAGCGCTACAACATCCCCCGGCAAGTGTATCCAGGGGGTGCGCGAGGGTGCGCGGGGGTGCACGAGAGTGCCGAGGGCGCGTGAGGGTGCGCCCTGGACGACGCGTCCTCTGCGCACCGACCGTTGTCGGCCCTGGCCCCCCTGCCCACCGTGTCCAGATGCCGCGCGGCCGCCGCATTAGGCGCCGGCTGTCGGGCGGCGGTCACGACGCTTGACTCCCGTCCAGTAGCCGACTCGGGACCCGCGAAGCTTGTGTCGCAGTTGACTTCGTCGCCGTCGCCGTCGCCGGCGAACGGGGCGCCGATGTGGTCGAGGACGACCGGCTCTCCAGGGCCGCCACAGCGATGCTCAGGGTGAAGGCCGATACGGACCCAGCGTTTGCCCGCCTCGACGATGAGGTCGCAGTCGTCGTCGGCATAGGGCCGGCGGAGGATGCCGTGGAGGAACTGCCCGCCGATCCGGAGCGTCCGTCGCGCCGGCTCCCGGTCGCTCGCCGGCCCGTCCTCCCGCACGGTGGTGATGGGCTCGATGTGGGTGACGTGGAGCACGACGGAAGCGGCCGACTCCCTGATCGCTGCTTCGTCCGCGCTGGGGCGAAGCGCCACGTCGCAGACGAGCCTGCTTCCCTCGCGCCGGACGCTCCATTGCCCGACGCCGTGCAGCAGTTCTCGGCGCTCGAGGTGATGGCCGAGCCACGATCCCAGGTTCTCCTGCGGCTCCTCGGGGCGGGGAGGCCAGTGCGCCTCGCGGTAGTCCCCAACGGCGCCGGAGAAGTTTCCCTGCTCGCAGCGCCACGAATCCCGCTCGCTCGTCATGACTGCCTCGAGCGCGACCTCATGGGTCGGACACGGCGGCACGGTTACTCCGAGGAGCGGGTTCAGCTCCTGCTGCAGCGCTGTGGCGGACGAGCGGAGATCGCTGGCCCCATCGCCGTCCAGTGGGACCGACATCGTCGGGCGGTCGGCTGGGGGGACGTGGACCGTGCGGGGGACCCCTGCCGCGGTGGCCGTCCATGTGATGCCGGGCCGGATCCTCGTCGTCATGTCGTCGCAGCGTCCATCGAGCCACTGGCTGACAGCGCCGGTCACAAGGTCATTCCAGCACCGCGTGACGTCTGGCGCTGCAGCAACGGGCTCGACGTTGCGACGTACGCGGCCCGAGGTCCGAGGCGCCCGGCGGTAGGCTTCGGGTCGCCCGGAGTTGGCACTGGGAGCAAAAAGCAATCCAAATTGCCGTCCGCCGCCCCCGTAGCTCAGAGGATAGAGCGTCGGTTTCCTAAACCGTGCGTCGCAGGTTCGAGTCCTGCCGGGGGCGCCGACCAGTCCTCCGCACTTCTCGGTGCGGCGGACTGGGCAGTCTCGCTGCCGAGATCGTAGAGGGTAGCTGCGACATCGACGGCGCTGTCGGCCGGCTGGTAGACGACGTCAAGCTGTAGCGAGTCGAACAGCGCCCACAGTTCGCCCTGGGGCGCCGCCTCGAGCATGCCGGCAAGGATCGGCAGGCGGTC
>JAJYMD010000027.1 GCA_021787255.1 Actinomycetes bacterium
TTTGAGCTCTTGGGGAAGGACTGCCGCGATCCCCCTGACGTCGCCCGGCACCAGATCGCGCAGCGCGTGCACCACGTCGGCGGTCACGTCCCTGGCCCGCTCGAGCGGCACCTCTGAGGTCGTCGCGGCGATACGGCCGACGAGGTCGCGCACCGATCTCACCGGAGGCGCGTCGTGGATCCGTCTCGGTGGTGTGAACAGCGGGCGCACGTCGGCGGGAAGATGGGAGGACAGGTGCTCGCGCTGGCTCACAGGCAGGCGGTCCGCGAACGTCGCGAGGACGCCCCGGACGACGAGCGGAGCGGCCGCTGGCGAGACCCCGTTCTTCTCTGCCGCGTCGAGCAAGGACTTGTACGCCGCCGAGGGCCGGTGGGCGGCCCGACTCGCGGACGGCCGCGTGTCCCACGGGCCGAGCCCGACGTGGAGGTAGGACTCGACGCCGGCGACCCCGGGGACCGCCGCCACGGCGTGCTCGATCTTCTCCGCGTCGCTCGAGCTGCCCACTTCGCCGTGGAGCAGCGCCACGTGGTGCTCGACCATCACGTGCACCCGAGGCAGGTCCAGCTCGTGCTCGATCTGGCCGAGGCTTGATCGGATGCGGTCGGCCAGCACGTTGTCGATGACGGCGGGATCCGGCTCCAGCCCGCGCAGGCGGTAGCACGCACCCTTGGCCCTGCCCTCGGCATACCTGAGCCGGCTGCCGGCGCGCGCGAGCCCTCGACGCATCTTCCTCCAGCCCCGAGTGCCGGGGCGCAACGCGACCCCGGCCGCGCCCGCTGCCGCGACCACCGCGGCTGCGGCCCACCGTCTGCGTCGCTCCATGACCTGCTCCTCCTCCCGAGCTCGCCCTCCTCGGTCTCCGATCGGCGCGCCTGCGACCGGCGCGCCTGCGATCGGCGCGCTTCAGGCGACGTCCTGGGTCGTCACGACCCGTGCGCCGTAATAGGTCTGCAGGTACTCGAGCGCGCGAGACTGCCGTTCTGACACCGGCTCGTCGGAGCCGGGTTCGAACACCGTCGTCGCGTCGGGGCAGACCGCGAGCTCGAACCCCCTGATGAAGGCGTCGTACGCGGTGTGGCGCACGCAGCAGTCGGTGTGCTGGCCCACGAGCACGAGCCTGCCGACGTCGTGCGAGCGGAGCTCGTCTTCGAGCCTGCTCGCGGTGAACGAGGAGTAGAACCGTTTCGGCACCACGACGTCGCCTTGGTGGGGACGGAGCTCGTCGACGACCGCGGCCCCTGGCGTGCCGGCCATCGCGTGCGGCGGGAAGACGCGCAGCTCCACGTCCGAGACCTCGTGGGAGTCGTTGGCGTAGAGCACCACCCAATCGGGTGTTGTCCTGGCTCGGGCTGCGAGCTGCTGGATGGGTTGGACGATCCCGCGCGCCGAGGGGTTCCCGAGCACCCCGTCCATGAAGTCGTTCAGCATGTCCACCACCACGAGTGCGCTCCGCATACCGGTGATCCTCCCGCTTCCCGATCTCCTTGTCAGCTGGCTCAGTCCGGCGGTTCGCCGATCGACACGCCCAGCCCCGCGATGAGCCCGTCGAGCCACCCCGACAGCTGGGCGAGGCCGATGCGCAGCTCCGAGGCTCCGGGTTGGGCGTCATCGGCCCAGTCCAAGAACCGGTGCAGCTCGCCCAGCACGGCCTCGGGCAGCACCGCGCCGAGCTCCTCGTACCAGCGGTGCTCGAGCTGCGCGACGCGGGCGCGCAACGCCGGGTCGTCGAGCGACCCGAGCTGGTCGAGCTCTGCGCGCACCGCCGACAGGGACCCTTCGATCCGCCAGAGCTCGCCAGGACGCTTGACGCGCTCGGCCTCCGGCGGGCCCTGCTCCTCGGCCTCCGGCGGCTCGCCCCGTACCCCCGTGGCCGCGTCTTGAGCGTCGACGGGCGGGACCAGCTCGGACTCGGCTCCTGGCACCTCGCGCGACGGGCCCATACCTCTGACGGTGCTGCGTCTGCCCTTCGGCACGCCAGGGCCAAAGGACCTTTCGAGGTCCGTGCCGGCACGAACGTCCTGGAGGCCCACGTCGCAGCGATCCGTCAGATGAAGATTATCGGACCTTCGGATCGTCGGATCAGAGCACCCCCGCTTCGTTGGCGGCCATGATGACCGCGACCACGTCCTCGGCGAACGCGTCGTCGAGCGGTAGGTGGCCGTGGAGAAGGCGGTGGTAGGCGGGGCCGTAGAGCAGGTCGAGGAGAAGGCCGGTGTTCGCCTCGGGCGCGAGCTGTCCGCGCTCGATCGCGCGCCGCAAGACGGCGTCGTGGCGTGCCCGCATGGGCGTGACGAACCGCTCGCGCCACGCGTCGGCGAGCTCCGGGTCGCGCTGGACCTCGCCGACGAGGCCCCTCAAGGTCCGGCCGGTCACCGGCTGGCGCACGGCTCGCACCCATGCGCGCAGCAGACCGAGGAGGTCGCCGCGCAGGTTCCCGGTGTCGGGGAGCGGCTGGCGCTCGAGGAAGTCCGTCACGAACGCGTCGAAGGCCAGCGTCCCTTTCGAGGACCAACGCCGGTAGATGGAGGCTTTGCCGACGTGCGCCCGGGCGGCCACCTCCTCTATCGTCATCGCCGAGAGCCCACGTTCGGCAAGGAGCCCAGTCGTCGCTTGGAGGATGGCCCGTTCGGTGGCGTCGCTCAGCGGCCTCCCGCGACCGCTTGGCGCCTCGCGCCTGGCCTCAGTGCCGGCCGGCCCGGGCGGGTCGTTCTCCACCACGAGCAGCGTAGCCCCGGTGTCTCGTCGAGAGCCGAAGAGTAGATACGAACCGTCTCGTTTCGGGCGGTGGAGGTACGATCTCTGTAGGGGCGCGTGCGGGGTGGGCCACGCCGGCCACGCGGCCGCGGGCGCGACGTAGAGCCCGGCGGACGAGACGACGAGGTGCGGAGGCGGAGCTCGATGCGGTACGTGCGGCTGGGGAAGAGCGAGCTCGAGGTCTCCCGCGTGGCGTTCGGGACCTGGGAGCTCGGTGGCGAGTGGGGTGCCACGGACGAGGTCAAGGCGATCGCGGCCATCCGTAGGGCGGCCGACGAGGGGATCACCCTCTTCGACACCGCGCAGGGGTACGGGTTCGGGGCCTCCGAGCGGCTTCTCGCCAGGGCGCTCGACGGCGTCGGCCGCGAAGGGCTCGTGATCGCCACGAAAGGAGGGCTCCGCCCCCAGGACGGCGGCGTCGCACGCGACGCGAGCGCTGCGTGGATCCAACAGGGTGTCGAGGAGAGCCTGCGCGCGCTCAGGAGGGATGTGATCGACCTCTACCAGGTCCACTGGCCGGACCCGGCGACGCCCTGCGAGGAGACGGCACGTGCGCTCGAGCGCCTGAGAGACGCCGGAAAGATCCGTCACGTCGGCGTCTCGAATTTCGACGTCGCCCAGATGGAGGCGTTCAGCGCGACGCTGCCGGTCGAGACCCTCCAGCCGCCGTACCACCTCTTTCGTCGGGACATCGAGCAAGAGGTCCTGCCCTATTGCGCCGCGCATGACATCGGCGTCCTCGTCTACGGTCCGCTCGCCC
>JAJYMD010000394.1 GCA_021787255.1 Actinomycetes bacterium
AGCCCGCGCGGGTGCAGCGCTTTCGGACTGGCACCTCGGCTACGAGACGGTCGAGCCCTGGCCCCTCGACGGGCTGCCCGACGCGGGTGCCGATCCACGGGTCCTTCGGGTCGACGAGATGCGCTTCGTATCGAAGACCGACCACTCGAAGATCGTGGTGAACCCGTACCTGACGCTTACGGGCATCCCCGACGACGCCCACCGCTACCAGGTGAACGGCCGCTCCGCCATCGAGTGGATCCTCGATCGCTATCAGGTGAAGGTCGACAAGGCATCGGGGATCGTCAACGACCCGAACACCTGGTACGCCGACCCGCGCTACATCGTCGACCTCTTGGCACGCATCGTGCGTGTCTCGTTGGAGACCGTGGCGATCGTGGACTCCCTACCCGCGCTCGGGATCTAAGTCATGCACCCTGTATGCGAACTGCGATCGGGTCAACCCGCTGAGAGCTTTCGCGGCAATCTCGAAAATCTCCGCGTTGAGATCGCCAACGCGCGAGGCGGGGGAATGCGTTGGGAGCAAGCCCGGGATCGCTTCCTCGCAGCCACCGAGAAGGTAGAGACCTGCTTCGGCTATGCCCTGATCGGCACAGCGTGGCGCGATCGGCTCTACTCGCCAACCTACTGGGCAGTTCGCGAAGCAACGGTAGCGCCCGCGCGAGAGTCGCCCATGCGGCACGCAGAGCTCGACCGGCTCACATCCTGGCTCAACGAGCTCACAGCGGAGGCGAAGCGCATCGCCGAACAGGACGAATGGGACGATTCCGGCAGGCCGCGGCTCCTTCTCGACACCAGCGCGCTCCTTCGCCAACGCGACGCGTTCGATGGGTTCAACTGGGCAGAGTTCGCCGAATGTACGAACGTTCGTCTGATCATTCCCATCTTGGTGGTGCGAGAACTCGACGACCTGAAGAACAGTCGCAGAGAGCCGAGCGCCCGCACGCGCCTGAAACGGATCTACGAGATTCTGGAGGGCAAAGTTCGTGGGCCCGCTGATGTCCGCCCCAACACGACCCTCGAGGTGGTGATGGACCCGCGTCGTCACGAACGGCATGTCAACCACGACGCCGAGATCATCGAACGCGCGCTCTACCTCAAAGGACGCAAGGGAGGCCCCCTCACCCTTGTCACCGGCGACTACACGATGATTTTGTCCGCGAGAGCATTAGAACTGACAGCAAAGCTCACTCCACAGGAGTTGATGCTTACCGACGACGGCATGGAACAGTGAGAGGGGAGATCGGATCACCTGCCACTGGCGCCCACCTTCGGCGACCACCGGGTGAAGCGGTCGTTCCCACGTCCTTGCGCCGTGCAAGATGTCATCAGCGTTCTTACGCTCCCGGGAGTTTCTGCAACTGACACGCTCCTCAGCGCAGCGCAGGTCCACCTGCGATGACAAGTCCTTCGGTTCCAGGAGTTGAAGGGTGGGAGAGACGCTATCGCTAGGTTCTGCTCGGCGATACCGCTTGTGTTCCAGACCAGAGGGCGTTGTCTGAGATGGCGACAACCCGATCACAACCGCGTCGAGACTCGATCGCCGTGGCGTCCGCCGGCGTGTTGACGGTCGTCATCGTGTCAGTTCGGCACAGTCCTCGGTGATGGGCGGATCTGTTCTCGATAGCTCGTCACTTTCCAGGCGCTGCCTCGTGGTCTCTACGTTCGCGGGCTCGATGTCCCCGCCGAGGAACCGTCGCCCCGCAGAGAGCGCGGCGACGCCGGTCGTCCCCGAGCCACAGCACGGGTCGAAGACCACCTCCCCGGGCTCCGAGGTCATCTGGACCCAGTGGACGACCGGGGCCACGGCCTGCTGCCAGGGATGGAGTGGCCGGGCCTCGGGGCCCCCGCGCCCTTCGGCCATGAAGGTGTCGTGCAGCCACTTCCTCGGCTCGTAGGGACCCGACGACATGAGGGCGACCGATCGGTGCCTCCCGTTCACCATCCGGGCACGGACCTTGGTGTGGCGTCCGGGGAGCACGTTCACCCCGTGCCAGACGTAGGACAGGCCCCCTTCGGTGAGCAGGCGCAGCTCCTCGTCGAGGTGCAGATGGCCGCAGTAGATCGCCGCCAGGCGTCCGGGCCTGAGCACCCGGGCGAGCAGCCTGGCCAAGTCCTCGTAGAGGAAGACGAACTCCTCGGAGTACGGGGGGTCGACGACCGCTGCGTCGATGGTCCCGTCGCAGACGTCGGCCCACACCTCTCGCAGGTCCCCGACACGAAGCTCATAGGACGTCCCAGCGATGCGCGCGGCGAGGTCTGCCGCCTCGCGCCTTCGGGCGGCGTAGCGGACCTCTCGTGCGCGCTCTTCTGCCCGGAGGAGATTCGTGGGGGCGGTTCCCGGCGGCAAGGCGACGAGGGCCTTGCGGGCGCGCTCCGCGTCTCTCCGGTTGGCGACGAAGAGTGAGGGTGGCCGTCGGGTCGGCTGGGACCGGCCGTCCTTTCCGACGATGCGCTCGGGCACTGCTCCATCTGGAGCAGTGCCGAGGTCACGGTGGACGGTCGAGGCACCCACACCGAGGGCTTCTGCGATCCGGCGCTCGGACCAGCCCCGGCCACGAAGGGTCACGGCCAGCTCGGCCCGCTGGCTCCTCGTCAGGTGGCGCCGGAACACGTTGGCCGAGAGCGCGAAGGCGACGCGCTCGTCGTCGTCGGCGAAGGCCACCACGTGCCGGGGGTAGTCGGGGACCTTCACCCCTTCGGCACGGAGCTCTTCGACGATGGCGACGCGGGTGTAGCCGTCGATGATCTCGCCGCTGTCCGCGTCGATCACGACGGGGACCCGGACGGTGTTGGCCGCGATGTCGGCCTTGAGCGCGGCGCGCTCGGCCGGACGAAGGGCGGGCATGATCTGGAAGCGCTCAGGGCGGGCGGTCACGACGGCCCTCCCGGCGCTTCGTTGGCCTCGACCACCTGCCAGCGTTCTGCCAGCCACTCAGACGCGCGCCAGCGCTCCGGCGCCTCGCCCACGAGGTCCACGACGCGATGGGCCATCAGGTCTTCGAGGTGGCGTCGGGCCGGGGTTTTGGTGAGCCGGCAGTGGGCGGCGACGATCGCGGTCGTGTGGGCATCAGGGTTCGTGACCAGGTACTCGATGACGGCCCGTCGCCCCGGATGGACGCCGTCGAGGGCAACTTTGGCGAGCAGCTGCCAGAGCACCGCCGAAGGCGTGCCGACGACGACGAGCCCTGCGTGGAGCTGGCGGAGCTGGCCGTAGAGGCGCGGGGAGCGCTCGTGACCGGGGACGAGGTCGATCTCTCGGCTGTAGCCGTCGCGCACGACCGAAGATCGACAGCGCGCCCCGAGGTTCGCAAGGGAGATGAGACGGTCCTGTGTGACCGGTGGGACCGCTGGCAGCGCGTCGGGGAGCACCAGCGCGTCGAAGAACTCCCGCACCTCTTGCGCCCGGTTGGAGCGGACGTCTTGTTGGTGGCCGGCGTTCTCGTCCGCCACGACGCACGCCATGAAGTCGTCTTCGGGAGAGGTCGCCGGAATGCGGAAGTAGGT
>JAJYMD010000038.1 GCA_021787255.1 Actinomycetes bacterium
CACGCTGGACCCGGAGGCCGTCGCGCTCGTCGCGCTCGGCCGCCCGCTCGACCGGGTGCCGCTGGGGGCGACGGGTCGGGGACCGTGGGCCCTGTGTGACCCGACCGGCCGCCTGGTCGCCGTCTACGAGGCGACCTCCACGGATCTCGTCAGGCCCGCGGTCGTGCTCGCGTCGCGCTGAGACGGTCCCGCCCGGCGCCGTCGTCGCGCTGAGACGGTCCCGGCCGGCGCCGTCGTCGCGCTCGTCTAATCTGCGCTGCGTGGAGGTCGTGGCCCCCGGGGAGCTGCCCGCGCCGGACCAGGGTGCCGCTGTCACGATCGGGGCATACGACGGCGTCCACATCGGCCACCGACGGATCATCCGGCTCGTGCTCGAGCGGGCGGCCGAGCAGGGCCTGCGCTCGGCGGTGGTCACGTTCGACCGCCACCCGGCGACGGTCGTGCGACCCGAGTCGGCGCCCCTGCTCCTCACCGGCACCGAGCACAAGCTGGAGCTGCTCGAGAGCTGCGGCGTCGACCTCACCGTCGTCGTCCCCTTCGACGAGCACCGGGCCAACGAGACCGCGGAGGACTTCGTCGGCGAGGTGCTCGTCGGGGCGCTCGGCGCCAGGGCGGTCGTCGTCGGCGAGGACTTCCACTTCGGGCACGGCCGGAAGGGCAACGTCGGGCTGCTGCGCGAGCTCGGAGCGGTGCACGGCTTCTCGGTCGAAGGCGTGCCGCTCACCGTCGTGACCACCCCGTCGGCACCCGAGGAGGTCGTCTCCTCGACGCGTATCCGGGCACTCGTGGCCGCGGGCGACGTGGCGCAGGCCGCCGCCCTCCTCGCCCGTCCCCACGAGGTCAGGGGCACGGTGGTGGCGGGGGACCGGCGGGGCGGGGCGCTCGGCTTCCCCACGGCCAACCTCGCGGTCCCGCCCGGCATGGCGGTGCCGGCGACGGGGATCTACGCCGGCTGGTTCCGCCGCGCCGGGGCTCCGTTGCAGCTCGCGGCCATCTCGGTGGGCCGGCGCCCGACCTTCTACGCCGACGGCGACGGCGCACCGCTGGTCGAGGCGTTCGTCCTCGACTTCGACGGCGACCTCTACGGCGAGAGGGCCGGCGTCGCATTCGCCGAGCGGCTGCGCGACGAGCAGCGGTTCGACCGGGTCGAGGACCTCGTCGCCCAGATGGGCGTCGACGTCGAGCGGACGCGCGAGCTCCTCGGCCGCTGAGGGCTCCCCTGGCGCCCGCCCGACCTACCCCTGGCGCCCGCCCGACCTACCCCTGGCGCCCGCCCGACCTACCCCTGGCGCCCGCCCGACCTACCCCTGGCGCCCGCCCGGATGCCCGCCCACCTGCTATCGTCGCATCCCGAGGTGGCGGCAGGGCCGCGCCCGATGCCCAGAGGATCCCGAGGTCGCCCCGTACATGCCCGAGAAGCAGGTCACCATCGCCGAGCACCGGCTCCACGACACGGACACCGGCTCGCCGGAGGTCCAGATCGCGCTGCTGACGGAGCGGATCGCGCACCTGACGGAGCACCTCAAGGTCCACAAGGGCGACCATCACACCCGACGGGGGCTGATGAAGCTCATCGGCCGCCGGCGACGGCTCCTGGACTACGTCCGGGGCAACGACGTCGAGCGGTACCGTTCGATCATCGGTCGCCTCGGGATCCGCCGCTAGACAGGGAGCGCCCGGCCGCGGGTGCCCGGGCGCACGACAGACGGGGCATGCCGGGACGTCGGCTGCCAGTCGCCGATCACCCGGGCTCGCCGGGGTGGTCGACCACTGGGAACCGGCCATGGACTGCCCCCCGACCGAAGGAGCACCATTGGCTGAGGCCATTTCCGTGTCGGCGCCGATCAGCGGCACCGACCGTTCCATGTCGTTCGAGGCGGGGAAGCTCGCCCAGCAAGCCGACGGCGCCGTCGTCGGACGCATCGGCGACACGATCGTGCTGGCGACCGCCGTCGCGGCCCGCACGGTCCGCGAGGGCACCGACTTCTTCCCGCTCACCGTCGACATCGAGGAGCGGGCCTACGCCGCCGGCAAGATCCCCGGCTCGTTCTTCCGCAGGGAGGGGAAGGCGTCGGACCAGGCGATCCTCACCTGCCGGCTGATCGACCGGCCTCTGCGCCCGTCGTTCCCGAAGGGCTTCCGCAACGAGGTGCACGTCGTCGGCACGGTCTTCGGCGCCGACCAGCACAACCCTCACGACGTCCTCGCGATCAACGCGGCGTCGGCCGCGCTCATGATCTCGGGCATCCCCTTCGACGGGCCGATCGGCGCGGCGCGCATCGCCTACTCGACCGAGGGCGCCTGGATCCCGCACCCGACCTACCAGGAGGGCGACGAGTCCACCTTCGAGCTCGTGGTGGCCGGCCGGGCGCTGTCGGAAGCACAGGACGCCGAGATCGCCATCATGATGGTGGAGGCGGGCGGGACCGAGCGATCGTGGACCTACTACGACGACGGCGCGCCGCGGGTGACCGAGGAGGTGCTCGCCGAGGGACTCGAGGCGGCGAAGACCTGGATCCGCGAGTCGATCAACCTCCAGCGCGACCTCGTGTCCCGCTTCAAGGAGGCGAAGGGCCCCATCCAGCCCGTCCCTTACCAGGCGGCCACCGACTACGGCGACGACGTCTGGGCGCGCGTGGAGCAGGTGGCGACGGAGCGGGTGGCCGGCGTGGTCCGCATCGCCGACAAGGCCGAGCGCAACGCCGCGACCGACGAGGTGGTCAAGGCAGTCGTCGCGGAGCTCGGCCCGGAGCTCCCCGAGCGCGAGCGGGAGATCGCCTCGGCGGTCCGCGCGCTCAACAAGAAGCTCGTCCGCAAGCGGATCGTCGAGGAGGGGCGGCGGATGGACGGTCGCGGGACCGCGGACATCCGCCCGCTGTCTGCCGAGATCGACCTCTTCCCGACGGCGCACGGCTCGTCGCTCTTCCAGCGCGGCGAGACCCAGGTGCTCAACGTGTGCACCCTCGGGATGCCGCGCATGGACCAGATGCTCGACACGATCTCGCCGGACGACTCGAAGCGCTACATGCACCACTACAACTTCCCGCCCTACTCGACGGGGGAGACCGGCTTCATGCGGGGGCCGAAGCGCCGGGAGATCGGTCACGGCCTCCTCGCCGAGCGCGCCCTCCTGCCGGTGATCCCGCCGAAGGAGGAGTTCCCCTACGCGCTCCGGCTCGTGTCCGACGTGCTCTCGTCGAACGGCTCCACCTCGATGGCATCCGTATGCGGGTCCACCCTGTCCCTCATGGCGGCTGGGGTGCCGATCAGGGCGTCCGTCGCGGGCATCGCGATGGGTCTCGTCCACGACGAGGGGAAGTACGTCACGCTCACCGACATCCTCGGCGCCGAGGACGCCTTCGGCGACATGGACTTCAAGGTGGCGGGCACGGCCGACGCGGTCACGGCGCTGCAGCTCGACACGAAGATCGCCGGACTCCCCGCGGACGTGCTCGCGCAGGCGCTCCGCCAGGCGAGGGACGCACGGCTGAAGA
>JAJYMD010000053.1 GCA_021787255.1 Actinomycetes bacterium
CCCTGTAATTCGCGAGATATCAGACGAGCGACGTGCGGAAAGGGAGCTTCACCGCTCTTGGGCGAACGGAATCCTCGATGGAATCCAACTCGCTCTGAAGCGCCGTCACGGCCTCATTGAGGACTGAGGGCAAGGGGGCATCATCGGTCTCGTCGTCGTCTCCCAACTCCGTCGGGCGGAGCAGCCCATCGACGGCAAGCTCGGTGAAGTCCCGTGGTGGCGGCGGTGCCGGAGGCGGAGGGGGCCCGTCGCCCGTCTCGGTTGACGGAGGTGGTGACGGGGTCGGCCGGGACCGGGAGCGGACCTTGAGCAACTGGCGCGCATCGGCAGCCGTAAGCCCCAGCTCTCCGCCACGCCGGTATTCCTGGAGATCGCGCAGGTGCTTGCGCAGCGTGGCCCGTCGTGTGTCGTCGGTCTCGTCGGCAAGCGCCTTGTCGACCTTCTGGCGATCCTCCTCGCTGAAGTTCGCCAAGCGCAGGGCGAGCGCCCGATTCTCGTCCAGCCGTGCCCGGAGTTGCGCTTCGCCCGGGTTATCGAAGAAGCCGGGTTCCGGCAACAAGCCGAGCCGGTTGATCTGCTTGGCGGCCTCGGTCTTCACGGCCTGGTGGTCGAGCGGGGCCAGCGCGAGGTAGTAGTCGGTGAGATCGAAGAACGACATCTGGTCGTCCTTGCCGATGATCTCCCACCATCGCGGCAGGACGTCGTTGACCTCGGCGAACTGGAGCGCGGCCCGCTCGACGAGGATGCTCCGCAACTGCGGCGGTGCGACCAGCGCGAACTCCTCAAGCGACGTCAGCTTCGGCGCGTCGCTTTCGGTGATGACGACGATGAGCGCGTCAAGGTCCGGCTCGTTGCGCCACCGCTCGGCGGCCTCGACCTCGACGCTGAAGACGTCCTCGGGAATGCCGAGACGCTGTGCTGCCCCCAGCGCCGCCGGATTGAGATAGGCGATGCGGAGATCGACCCCCTCCTCCTGGAGGGTCTGAAGCTGCTCCAGGACGGCTTCGGGATCGAGATTGATGTCACGGACGAGGACCCCCGGATGTCCCTGGGCATCCCTCACGGCGACGGCGAGCAACTCAGCCATCAGCGTCGCGTCTGAGCGCGGCGTTGCCGCCGTCCCCGTCGCGGTCATCGAACCCGCCCCACATCGGTGGTGATGACGGTGCGGCCGTCGGCATACGATTTGGCAAAGCCGATCTCGATCATCAGTTCCTTGAAGGCGAGGAAGTTGAGGCGCAGGTCGTTCTCATTGACCGAGACAGACCGCTGCAGCTCGGCGCCGAGCCGGAGGTCGTTCCGACGGATGACGTCGAAGTCGACCTGTCTGCCGATGACGATGCCGAAGGAATCTCTGAGCCGGTCGAGGAATTCGTCGAGATCGATGGGATCACCCGGCTCGACGGTTGCAGCGACGAGGACTTCGGCGAACTCCGCGTTGGCGCCGTAGCGCTTGTGCTCCTTGCCGCCGCGGCCCCGATCGTCGTACGGGAGGAGATAGCCGCCGCGCCGGCCGAGAGCGAGCAGCGCGTGCCAGGGAAGACCCTGGGCGCGCCGGGGGTCGTCGCCATCGGCTTCCTCGCCGCCGATGCGCCGGGGTCCCACGGACGAGTAGCCCATCTTCCAGTACGCCTCGGCGAGCGCATCTCGGGCCTCGCTACCGGTGCGCTGCCCCTGGTACTCGGCCCGGAGCACATCGTTCTCGCTGGAGATGGGCAGGTTGTCGAGGAAGGCCTCCACGCCGTCGACGCAGACGCTGTCGACGTGCTCGCCGATACGATGGAGGACAAGTTGCTCGATGGACCGGAAGCCGGCCTGGAGCGTCGCCGCCGACGCTTCGCGCAGCGACCGGCGCCGGCCGTCGAAGAGGTCGAGCAGAATCGGCGGACGCGGACCATCCTCGATGACGTCACCACAACGCCGGATCATGTGGACGTGGATGCAGAAGCAGCCAAAGAGGACCATCCGGCGCAGCGTCGTGAGCTTGGCGCCGTACGTATCCTCGAAGTCGGCAAGCTGGTCGAATCGGGCGCGGAGCTGCCGCAGGGTCGGCGACCGAAGGACGCCGTGCTCGTCGGTCGCGAGCAGTGCCGCCGTACGCGAGGCTCGCGCGAGCGCGGCTCCGGCAAGTACCGCCTGACGCTCCTCGCCGACGTCAAGCATCGGCCAGCCGATCGTGGTCCAGGGATCGGTGTCGTCTTCGAGGAGCCGCTGCAGCAGGTTGCGCGCCTTGGGCGCGCGGAGGTCGGCGCCCGCGCCGAGGAGGGCAGCGAGCAGATCACCTGAGCCGTTGTCGGAAACGTCGGTCGAAATCATGCGCCGATGCGACAGGGTGAACGAGGATTGCCCGGTATCGAAGGCCGCCCCGTCGGCGCCGAGCGTTTCCTTGGCCAGTGAGCGGAAGGCCGTCATCGCCTCCTCGCTGGGCAGGTTGCCGTACTCGTCGGCGAACCGGGCGGCAAAGTCGGCCAGGATCGCCGCGTTGGGGTTGCTCTCGACGAGGAAATTCTTGTTGTTCTTCTTCTTGTACTGCCGGATGACCCGCCCCAGCGGTCGGAAGTCCGTGGTGACGCCGAGGATCCGCCGGAACAGGGCGTTGGCAACATGGACGGGCTTCATCGAGGAGTTGGTCGGCAGAAAGCCGAACTCCTCGTCGTAGATGCGCCGCAGCAGCGCATCTGGCGACTCGATGTCGATCGCCGGTGCGCCGGTGTCGGTCACAGTTGGTACCGCGGCGGCTGGCGGCGCACCTTCACCATAGTGCGCAGATTGGTGTCGACATTGCGTATCTCCAGGTTTGCCAGTGGCTTCGCCTCGTGAAATAGCCGATGCAGCTCGTCGACGAAGCGCGTCACCGTACGAGCGACGCTCCGGGACCACGTCGAACGGCCGAGCCCGGCTGCCGACTCCCGAAGCGTGAGGTAGACCTCGCGGTCGATGAGGAGCTGGCTCTGGTGGCCGTTGTGGAGTGGCGTCTTGAGCGCAAACTGCATGACCCGACGTAGGTCCGGGGCCAGCCAGACCGACACCCACGGCGCCAGCTCGGGGCCGGCCACGCTCATGCGATCGGCGGACTCGTCGTAGAGGGCGACGAATGCAGCCGGGGCTTGGACGTCGTAGCGGTGGCTTTGCCAGAGGGTGAGCTTGTTCTCGTCCTCCTTGGTGCAGTCCGGCTCGTAGAAGCGATTGATAGCGAGGACGAGATCGCGGACCTGCTGGGGATCGCCGCTGAGCCCGTTGGCCAGCGCAGTGTCGAATGCCGCCTCGTCATGAGGGAGAGCCCGAAGCAACTCCTGACCAGCGGCGTGCTCGAAGAAGAACCTCCGCTTGGCGATCCGGAAGCACCGTTCGCGGTCCGCGACGGCGCAGTAGGCGGCGCCGAGCGGCACGTCCGTCGGGTCGATCCAGTCGGCTGGGTTCGTCGTCCCGCGCCAGAGTTCCTCGTCGTAGACGGGATGCGTGGCCCGGGTGGGATCGAACGACT
>JAJYMD010000183.1 GCA_021787255.1 Actinomycetes bacterium
CTCCAGGCCGCGCCGCGATGCCGCTCGCTTCGCGTCTCGCCGGCTTCGTGGCCCTCACCAAGCCCCGCATCGTCGAGCTGCTGCTCGTGACGACGGTGCCGGCCATGTTCGTCGCCTCGCGCACGGTGCCATCGTTCCGGCTCGTGGTCCTGACGGTGGTCGGCGGCGCGGTCGCCGCCGGCGGCGCGAACGCGTTCAACATGTTCTACGACCGCGACATCGACGCGATCATGCACCGCACCAGGCGCCGCCCCCTCGTCTCGGGCAGCGTCTCGCCCTCGGACGCGCTCGCTCTGTCGGTCGCGCTCGAGGTCGGCGCGTTCCTCCTGCTCTGGCTCGCCGTCAACATGCTCTCCGCGCTCCTCGCGCTCGCCGCCGCGCTCTTCTACGTCGGCGTGTACACCATGTGGCTGAAGCGCCGGTCCCCGAGCAACATCGTGATCGGGGGCGCTGCGGGGGCCGTGCCCGTCCTCGTCGGCTGGAGCGCGGTGACCGGCCACCTCGGCGCGCCCGCGTGGGTGATGTTCGGCATCGTCTTCGCGTGGACGCCGCCGCACTTCTGGGCGCTCGCCATCCGCCACAAGGACGACTACTCGAAGGCGTCGGTGCCGATGCTGCCCTCCGTGGCGGACACGGCCCGGGTCGTGCGCCAGATCCGTGCGTACAGCGTGCTCGTGGTAGCCCTGTCGGTGCTGCTCGTCTTCGTCGCCCACCTGGGCTGGGCCTTCTTCGGCGTCACCGTCTGCCTCGACGCCGCGTTCTTGCACTACGCGCACGCGCTCGGGCCCGACCCGAGCCCGAAGCGCGCGATGCGGCTCTTCGGCTACTCGATCACCTATCTGAGCGCGCTCTTCCTCGCCATGGGAGCGGTGGCGATCGCCCAGCACCCCTGACGTCCAGCATCCCTGGCGTCCAGCATCCCTGGCGTCCAGCATCCCTGGCGTCCAGCATCCCTGGCGTCCAGCATTCTTGACGTCCAGCATTCTTGACGTCCAGCATCCCTGGGCCCTCGCCACCCGTCCGAAGGGCTTTTCCCCAGCCTCATGTGCGCGGGGCCCGCTCAGGGGTGCTGCTCGGAGGGCGTCTCGCGCCGGCGCAGCCGCCACAGTCGCTCGGCGACCTGCTGCTCGGCTCCGTGCGGCGAGGGCTCGTAGTAGACGTGCCCTTCGAGCGCGTCGGGCCGGTACGGCTGGTCGACCCAGCCCTCCGCAGAGTCGTGCGGGTACCGGTAGCCGACGCCGTGGCCGATCGTCCCCGCCGAGCGGTAGTGGGCGTCTCGAAGGTGCTGGGGCACCGCAGAGGGCGCGCCGCTGCGCACGTCGTCGCGCGCCCGTGAGAGCGCGACCGTGACCCGGTTCGACTTCGGCGCGCACGCGAGGTACACGACCGCGTGGGCGAGGTTCAGCGCAGCCTCGGGAAGGCCGACCATCTCCACGGCACGGGCCGCCGCGTCGGCGACGACCAGCGCCTGGGGATCTGCCATGCCGACGTCCTCGCTCGAGAGGATGACGAGCCGCCGGGCGATGAACCGAGCGTCCTCTCCCGCGTCGAGCATGCGTGCGAGCCAGTACAGGCCGGCGTCGGGGTCCGAGCCGCGGATGCTCTTGATGAACGCGCTCACCTGGTCGTAGTGCTCGTCGACTCCCTGGTGGTAGAGGCGCCCGGCGCGGGCGGCGGCGACGTCGGCGATGGTCACCCCGATCCGGCCGGACGGGGACGGGACGCCGGCCGGCGGCCGCGCGGAGGCCAGCGCGACCGCGACCTCGACCGTCGTGAGCGCCGAGCGCGCGTCGCCCTCCGCGGCGCCGACCATGGCGCGGACGACGTCGTCGTCGGCCGCCGCGCCCTCGGCGTCCAGTCCCCGACGCACGAGGACCGCCATGTCCTCGTCGCCGATCGGCTCGAGCCGCCAGAGCGTGGCTCGGCTCATGAGCGGCGGGTTCACCTCGAAGAACGGGTTCTCGGTCGTTGCGCCGACCAACACGACGAGGCCCTCTTCGACGGCTGGGAGCAGGACGTCCTGTTGCGCCTTGTTGAAGCGGTGGACCTCGTCGACGAAGAGGATGGTGCCCCTGTGCTGCTCTCCGAGACGGCGGCGGGCGCCCTCGATGACCTCCCGCACGTCCTTCACGCCCGCGGTGACCGCCGAGAGCGACACCATCTCCTTGGACGTGGTCTGCGCGACGAGCCTCGCGAGCGTGGTCTTGCCACTCCCAGGGGGACCCCACAGCACGACCGAGGAGAGCCGGTCGCGCTCGACGAGCACGCGCAGGGGCGCTCCGGGGCCGACGAGGTGCCGCTGACCGACCACCTCGTCGAGCGTCCTCGGCCGCAGGCGGGCGGCCAGCGGCGCACGCGACCGCAATCGCTCCTCGGCGGCCGCCTCGAAGAGCCCGCTCACCTTGGCGCGAGACGGATCCCGAGCTCGGCGAGGGACGACGCCGGCAGCGGTTTCGGCGCGCCGGTGAGCGGGTCCGACCCGGACTGGGTCTTCGGGAAGGCGATCACCTCGCGGATGCTCTCTTCTCCGGCGAGCACGGCGGTCAGACGGTCGACGCCGAACGCGAAGCCCGCATGGGGCGGCGCGCCGTAGCGGAAGGCGCCCATGAGGAACCCGAACCTCGACTCGGCGTCCTCCTCGGTGACCCCCAGCGCCCGGAACACCCGCGCCTGGACGTCGGCACGGTGGATCCGGACGCTCCCGGACCCGAGCTCCCAGCCGTTCAGCACGAGATCGTACGCCTGGGACCGGACCGACAGCGGGTCGCTCTCGATCCGGTCGATGTCGTCGGGGTGCGGCATGGTGAAGGGGTGGTGCGCCGGAACCGGATGCCCGTCGGTACCGATGCCCTCGAAGAGCGGGAATTCGACGACCCAGACGTAGCGGTGCGGCCCTTCCCCGACGGGCTTGCCCGCCAGCTCCACGCGCAGCTGGCCGAGGACCGTGCAGGCGGTGCGGTGCTCGTCGGCGATGGCGAGGACGAGGTCGCCGGGCACCGCCTGCGTGGCCGAGAGGAGACCCTCGCGTTCTTCGTCGGAGAGCGCGCGGGCGAGCGGCGCATCGAGGGTGGCCGTGCCGTCACTCTGGCGCACGCGGAACCATGCGAGCCCCTTCGCCCCGAGGCGCTTGGCCCGCTCGACCAGCGCGTCCAACGCCGAACGGCTCATCTGCGACCCGCCGGGAACCCGGAGCCCCTTCACCGACGGCGCCTCGAGGGCGCGGACCCCAGTCGAGGAGAAGACCGCGCCGAGCTCGACCAGCGAGCCGTCGATCCGGAGGTCCGGCTTGTCGGTGCCGTACCGGTCGAGTGCCTCTGCCCACGTCATCCGCTCGATCGCGGGCGGGCGCACGCCCGTCGCTGCCTGCGCCGCGTCCAGGACGGCCTCCGAGACGAAGCCGAGCACGTCGTCTTGGGTGACGAACGATGCCTCCATGTCGAGCTGGGTGAACTCGAACTGGCGGTCCGCGCGCAGGTCC
>JAJYMD010000461.1 GCA_021787255.1 Actinomycetes bacterium
GAGGGACCAGTCATTCGGTGACGCTCACCGTCAACGGCGAGCGGGTGAGCCGCCTGGTGCTCGCCCGCCGGCTGCTCGTGCACTTCCTGCGCGACACACGCGGGCTGACCGGCACCCACATCGGGTGCGACACGGGCAACTGCGGCGCCTGCAGCGTGATCGTCGACGGGAAGCTGGTCAAGAGCTGCATGGTCCTCGCTCCCCAGGTGGACGGTGCCGAGGTCGAGACCGTGGAGGGGCTCTCGCGCGGCGACGGGCTGAGCCCCCTCCAGGAGGCGTTCCACGAGCACCACGCGCTCCAGTGCGGCTACTGCACGCCCGGCATGCTCATGAGCGCGACCTACCTGCTCCGCAACAACCCTGAGCCGAGCGACGAGGAGATCCGCCGGGGGATACGCGGCAACATCTGCCGTTGCACGGGCTACGTCAACATCGTGGAAGCCATCAGGTCGGCGAGCGCCCGTCTCCAGGGCTCGCTGGAGACCTTGGAGGAGCTGGAGCGGCTCGAGAAGGGAGCGGTGCGTTGACGGCGACGAGCGTGACCGAGGTCGCGAAGACCCACGAGACCTGGTCCGGCAGGGCGGTGCCGCGCAAGGAGGACGGCCGGCTGGTCCAGGGCCAGGGGTCGTTCGTCGACGACGGAGGGATGCACGGGCAGGGCTACGCCTGGTTCGTCCGCTCGCCGTACGCGCACGCCCGGATCCTCTCCGTCGACTGCGATGCAGCGCTCGCGCTCGAGGGCGTCTACGCGGTGCTGACGGGCGACGAGGCGCGCCAGATGTGCGAGACGCCCTTCTTCGCCATCGCCCCGCCCCCCGGGTCCCTGATGTCCGAGTGGCCCCTCGCCGTCGACAAGGTGCGCTACCAGGGCGACGCCGTCGCGGTCGTGCTCGCCGACAGCCGCGAGACGGCGCGCGACGCCGCCGAGAGGGTCGTGGTCGACTACGAGCCGCTGAGCGCTGTCACCGACGGGGTCACCGCAGCGGAGCCGACCACGCCACTGCTCTACGACGCCGCAGGGACGAACGTCGTGTGGCGCGGCACCTACGACTACGGAGACGTCGACTGGGCCCTCGAGAACGCGGACCACGTCGTCAAGATCGACCGTCTGCACTTCCACCGGTTCTCGTCGACGCCGCTCGAGTGCAACGGCGCCGTCGTGCGCTACGACCATGGGACCGGTGTCGTCGACGTCCTGTCGAACTACCAGATGCCCATGTTCGCGGCCATGGTGATCGGGCCCACGATCGGCGTGCCCATCAACAAGTTCAACTTCGTCACCAAGGACATCGGCGGGGCGTTCGGGAACAAGATCGGATTCTTCGCCCAGCTGGCTGCGCTGGCGCTGCTCTCCAAGAAGGCGGGCCGTGCGGTGAAGTGGACCGAGTACCGCACCGAGCACATGCTGACCGCTGGCCACGGCAACGAGCGCACCTTCCTCGACATCGAGGTGCCGGTGACGGCCGACGGCGCGATCCTCGGCCTCAAGTGCCGCGCCTTCGACGACGCCGGCGCGTACCTCCACTACGAGCCGCTCGGAGCGGTGATCTGGTCGCAGGTGGTCCCCGGCTGCTACAAGCTCAAGCACGTCCGCGTCGACTACACCGAGGTCGTGACGAACAAGTGCCCGGTGACCCCCAACCGCGGGTACTCGCGCATGCAGCACCTCTGGCTGATCGAGCGGATCGTGGACGTCGTCGCACGCGAGCTCGGCCTCGACCCGGTCGCGGTCCGCAAGCTCAACTACGTCCAGCCCGAGGACTACCCCTACGAGACCCCCAACGGCTGCATCTACGACTCGGGCGACCTGCCGCGCTCGCTCGACATCGCGCTGGAGCTCGCCCACGTGGCGGAGTGGCGAAAGCGCAAGGAGGAGCTCGGGACTGGCTCTGGCAGGCGCATCGGGATCGGGATCGGCTCGACGCTCGACTCGGGCACCAACAACTTCGGGCAGTCCCGCATCATCAACCCGGACCTCCCCTTCTCGGGCAACGGCGAGGTGGCCATCGCCAAGCTCGACCTGTTCGGCGAGGTGAACGTCATGATCGGCACGACCCCCCAGGGCCAGGGGCACGAGACCACCGCCGCGCAGGTGACGGCCGACATCCTGGGCATGACGCCCGACGAGGTGACCGTCTCGACCGGCTTCAACCAGGCGAACAGTGCCTACGTCGGCTTCTCCGGCACCTATGCGAGCCAGTTCGCTGTCTCCGGGCTCGGGGCGGTGATGGGCGCCGCGCAGAAGCTGAAGCACCAGATCGCCAAGCTCGCGGCCTTCGCCCTGAAGTGCGAGGAGGGCGACGTCGAGGTGGCGGGCGGGTTCGCCAGGGTGCGCGGAGACGAGGAGCGCGCGATCCCGTTCATCGGCTTGGCCAACATGGTCTACGCCAACAACGCGGGATTGCCCATGGAGCTCCTCTCGGAGGTCGACCTGAACTGCCGGTACGTGTACGTCCCGCCGTTCGAGGTCCCCGACACGGTCGCGAAGACGGGCAACCTGACCCTCACGTACGCGAGCCAGGTCCACGCGTGCGTGGTGGAGGTCGACGAGGAGACCGGCCAGGTCACCATCCTCGACTACGCGGCGGTCGACGACTGCGGCAGGCGGATCAACCCCTTGATCGTCGAGGGCCAGGTGCACGGCGCGACGGGCCTGGGGATCGCGGCGTCGCTCTACGAGTCGTTCGACTACGACGAGTCGGGCCAGCTCCAGCAGCCCTCGTTCTACGAGTACCACGTGGGGACCGCGCTCGACATCCCCCATGTCGCCACCGGATGGATCGAGTCGATCAGCCCGTTCACCCCCAACGGCGCGAAGGGCATGGGGGAGGGCGGCGGTGCGCCGCTCCACGCTGTGTGCAGCGCGATCCAGGACGCGGTCGAGCCCGGGGGCCCGATGGTGACCGACAGCCACAACCACTGGGAGCGCGTGTACGGGTTGCTCCACCCCGAGCCCGGAGCGCCGCGCGGGGTGACGGTGACCTCCCGACAGCCAGCCAAGAGCTGAGGGCACCGGTGCTGCTCACCAACGAATTCGTCGTCGCGGCCGACGTCGAGCGGGTGTGGGCGCACCTTCTCGACCTGGAGAACGTCGCCGCCTGTGTCCCCGGCGCACGCGTGGAGGAGGTGGTGCCTCCCGCGACCTACAAGGGCACGATCCGGCTCAAGATCGGCCCGCTCACCGTCGAGTACCGGGGGCAGGCGACCCTCGTCGAGGCGGACGAGGCCGAGCACCGGGCGACGATCGAGATGAAGGCCCGTGAGGCGCGCGGCCAGGGCTCTGCGGTCGCGACGGTGCGCAACCATCTCGAGAAGGTCGACGGCGGCACCCGGGTCGTCGCCGAGACCGACCTGCAGATCACCGGTCCGCAGGCGCAGTTCGGCAAGGGCGTGCTCGAGGACGTCGGCGGGCGCATCCTCGAGGAGTTCTCCGCCCGTCTCGAGCGCCAGATCTCCGGCGGCGACCAG
>JAJYMD010000056.1 GCA_021787255.1 Actinomycetes bacterium
TCGCCGCCGAGCCCCGGACGGACGCCGGCGGCCTCTGGCAGCATGTCCCACCACAGCGACAGGCCGCGGCGGTCCGGGCTCGGGTCCTGCCGGGGCTTCTCAGGCATCTCGATCGCGCCCGTCTCGTGCCGGTCCGCTCGCGCGCCCTGCATCTATGGCCACGCTCAGACCCGCCGCTGGGCCTCCGTCAGCACGTCTCGCAGGATCTGGGTCATGAGGTCGATCTCCTCGTGCCCGCAGATGAGCGGCGGCGAGAGCTGGATCACCGGGTCGCCCCGGTCGTCGGCGCGGCAGATCAGCCCTGCATCGAACAGCGCTCCCGACAGGAAGCCGCGCAGCAGGCGCTCGCACTCCTCGTCGTTGAAGGACTCCTTGGTCGCCTTGTCCTTCACGAGCTCGATCCCGTAGAAGAACCCCTCGCCGCGCACGTCCCCTACGATCGGCAGGTCGTACAAGGACTCGAGCGACGAGCGGAAGTAGTCGCGGTTCTCGCGGACGTGCTCGAGGATGTGCTCCCGTTCGAAGATCTCGAGGTTCGCGAGCGCGACCGCGCAGCTCACCGGGTGGCCGGCGAACGTGAAGCCGTGGGCGAAGCTCCTGTCGCCGTGGAGGAAGGGCTCGACGAGCTTGTCGCTGGCGATCATCGCCCCGAGCGGTGCGTAGCCGCTCGTGAGGCCCTTGGCGACGGTGATGATGTCGGGTTGGTAGCCGAAGCGCTGTGCGCCGAAGTACTCCCCCAGACGGCCGAACGCGCAGATGACCTCGTCGGAGACGAACAGCACGCCGTGGCGGTCGCAGATCTGCCGGACGCGCTCGAAGTACCCCGGCGGCGGCGGGAAGCAGCCCCCTGCGTTCTGGACCGGCTCGAGGTAGACCGCGGCGACCGTCTCGGGGCCCTCGCGCTCGATGGTCCGGTCGATCTCGTCGGCGGCCCAGCGACCGAAGGCCTCCAGGTCGTCTGCGTGCTCGGGCGCCCGGTAGAAGTTCGTGTTCGGCACCTTGACCGCTCCTGGCATGAGCGGCTCGAACGGCGTGCGCAGGCTCGGGATCGAGGTGATCGCGAGCGCGCCCATGCTGGTCCCGTGATAGGCGATGTCGCGGCTGATCACCTTGTAGCGCCATGGCTGGCCCTTCACGCGGAAGTACTGGCGCGCGAGCTTCAACGCGGACTCGACCGCTTCGGAGCCCCCGGAGGTGAAGAAGACGCGGTTCAAGTCGCCCGGGGCGAGCTCGGCGAGCCGGTCAGCGAGCTCGATCGCCCTCGGGTGCGCGTACGTCCACAGCGGGAAGTACGCGAGCACCCCCGCCTGCTTCGCCGCGGCCTCCCCGAGCTCGTAGCGGCCGTGACCGAGCTGGCTCACGAAGAGCCCCGCGAGCCCGTCGAGGTACCGCTTGCCGTGCTGGTCCCAGACGTAGGGTCCCTCGCCGCGCACCATCACGGGAACCTCGTGCTCGGCGTCGTAGACGCCGAGACGCGTGAAGTGCATCCAGAGGTGGTGGCGTGCTCGCTCGCTCAGCTGGTCACCCCAGTCGCCGCCCTCGAAGTCCACGGTGTGCGTCTCGTACTCGGAAGTCATCTGGTCCCCCAGGAGTAGGTCTGCTTGGCAAGCTTCAGGTACACGAACGACTCGGTGCTCCGCACGCCTGGGATGGAACGGACGGAGTCGTTCAACAATCGGAACAGGGCGTCGTCATCCTCGCAGACGACCTCCACGAGAAGGTCGAATGATCCCGCGCACATCACGACGTAGTCAACTTCTTCGAGCTCGGACAGCTTGTCGGCGACCGACCGCACGTCACCTTCGACGCGCACCCCCACCATCGCCTGACGGTGGAACCCGAGCTGGAGGGGGTCGGTCACCCCGACGATCTGGATGACCCCCGCGTCCCGCAGCCGCTGGACGCGTCGGCGCACCGCGGCCTCCGACAGCCCCACCTCGTCGGCGATCGTCCCGTAGGGAAGCCGCCCGTCGCGCTGGAGCGCCTCGACGATCGCCCGGTTCGCGTCGTCGAGAAGGCCCGGCCGCCCGTTCGCCGGCGGCCCGTTCGAAGGCCGTGTGGCCCTCGCAGGGCGAGGCTCCACGGTGCCGGGGAAGCGCTCAGGTGCCACGGACGCGCGTGTGGGGGTGCCGGCACCGCCGGCGGTGCCGGCGGGATCGGACCGCTTCACGCGGGGCATCTCTCGGGACATCTCTCCATCCCCTCGAGCCTCGAACCCGTCGCAGCGGAGCACCGTCGCAGCGGAGCACCGTCGCAACGGAGCACCGTCGCAGCGCGGGCCAGCCGGTGGCGGGGATCGGCTGCACGCCGAATTCTGTCACATTCTGGCGGTTCGTCAAGCGATTCGGGCGCATCGAGGAGGTGCGACCCACAGAAAGCCGCTTTCCCCGCATGCCGTGACCTGCCTAAGCTGGCAGGGTCGTCGACTCGGCACGCGCCGCTTGCCGCCTCGGCAGGGGGCGGACCGACCGGCCGAGCGGGGCCTCGGCCGAGTTGGCCGGACTGCACGGCCTGGCTCGCACGGCCTGGCTCGCACGGCCTGGCTTGTACGGCCTGGCTCGCACGGGCCGGGTCACACGGGCTGGGTCACGCAAGGAGACAAGGAGGTAGCGATGAGCCCACGTGAGGAGACCGGCACGCTCGAGCGGTTCCGCAACTTCGTGAACGGCCAGCACGTGGACGCCGACGGGCCGATGGCACCGGTGATCGACCCGTCCACCGGCCGCGCGTACGCCGAGGCACCGGTGTCCAGCGCAGCAGACGTCGATCGTGCGGTCAAGGCCGCGGCCGACGCGTTCCCGCAGTGGCGGGACCTCGCGCCCGGTCAGCGGAGCCTCGCGCTCCTGCGGATCGCCGACGCGCTCGAGCGCCGGGCAGAGGAGCTCGTGCACGTGGAGTCGCGCAACACCGGCAAGCCGATCGCGCTGACGCTCTCCGAGGAGGTCCCGCCGATGATCGACCAGATCCGGTTCTTCGCCGGCGCGGCTCGCATGCTCCACGGCCTGTCTGCTGGCGAGTACATGGGCGGGCACACCTCCATGATCCGCAGGGAGCCGATCGGGGTCTGCGCGGCGGTGACGCCCTGGAACTACCCGATGATGATGGCGGTGTGGAAGTGGGCGCCGGCGCTCGCCGCCGGCAACACGATGGTCCTGAAACCCTCGGACACCACCCCCGCCTCCGCGGTGCTCATGGCCGAGATCATGGCCGAGCACCTCCCCCCGGGCGTCCTGAACGTCGTCTGCGGCGACCGAGACACGGGCCGCGCGCTCGTCGAGCACCCCACCCCCGCGATGGTGTCGGTGACCGGCAGCGTGCGCGCAGGCATGGAGGTCGCAGGCTCCGCGGCCGCAACGCTCAAGCGAGTCCACCTCGAGCTCGGTGGGAAGGCGCCGGTCGTCGTGTTCGACGACGCAGACGTCGAGACGACCGCCGCCGGCATCTCCGGAGCCGCCTACTTCAAC
>JAJYMD010000271.1 GCA_021787255.1 Actinomycetes bacterium
CTGTACATGTGCGCTCCCGCCCACGATCAGCAACGCCTGCGTGCTGTGTTCTGCGCACTGGTCTCCCAGGTGGTCCATGCGGCGTTCGCCGCGGCCTCCCGGACGGGCCGGCCGCTCGACCCGCCGCTGCTCGTCGTGCTCGACGAAGCGGCGAACATCGCACCGCTGAAGGAGCTCGATGGCCTCGCTGCGACCTGCGCCGGTCATGGAGTGCAGCTCGTCACGGTCTGGCAGGACCTCGCCCAGGTACGGGCCCGCTACGGCGAGCGGGCCGCCACGGTCGTGAACAACCACCGGGCGAAGCTGTTCCTGCCGGGGATCGCCGACCCGGGGACCCTGGACTTCGCGAGCCACCTCGCCGGCGATCAACTGCTCGAGACCCCCTCGGTCACCCACGGGGCGAGAGGTGAGCGGACCGTCACGACCTCCCCGCAGGTCCGCCGGCTCCTGCCGCCCGACACCCTGCGGCGGCTCCCGAAGGGTGATGCGGTCCTCCTCTACGGCGCTCTTCCGCCGGTACGCCTGCGACTGCGTTCGTGGTTCACCGACCCCGACCTCGTTGCACGGGGTCGATCCGGCGACCGCACGCGCCTTGCCGTGCCGGACCGCACGACGTGGCGACCCGTTCCCCGCTGGTTGCGCAGGTGGACGGGGAGACCAGCGTTACAGTCGCACCCGTGACGAGCGAGGACTCTCCGCAGACCTCGGACCGGCCGCAGACCTCGGACCGGCCGCAGACCTCGGACCGGCCGCACACGCTCGCGATCGACATCGGCGGCACGGGGCTCAAGGCGTCAGTCCTCGACGCGTCCGGGACCATGGTCGCCCCGCGTGTTCGCACGGCGACGACGTATCCACTGCCTCCCTCCGGCGAGCACGGCTTGCTCACAAAGCTCGCAAAGCTCGTGGCGAAGCTGCCGGAAGCCGACCGAGTGTCGGCGGGCTTTCCCGGCATGGTGCGCAGCGGGATCGTGCTGAGCGCCCCGCACTTCGTCACGAAAGGCGGTCCGGGGACCGACGTCGATCCCGCGCTCCAGGTGGCCTGGCAGCACTTCGACCTCGCGGGCGCGCTGGAGAAGATGACCGGAAAGCCAACGCGGGTTGCCAACGACGCAGACGTGCAGGGCCTTGCCGTCGTGAACGGGACGGGGCTCGAGCTCGTGCTCACGCTCGGGACCGGCTTCGGGACCGCGCTCTTCCTCGACGGTGCCCTCCTGCCCCACCTGGAGATCGCGCACCAACCCTTCCGGAAGGGGGAGACGTACAACGAGCAGCTCGGCGAGCGGACCCGCAAGGACATCGGCGACCAGCGGTGGAACCGGCGGGTCGGTAAGGCGATCGCCAACCTCGACGGGATCTTCTTCTTCGACCACCTCTTCATCGGGGGAGGCAATGCCCGGCATGTCGTCCTCGAGCGGCTCGGCGACGTCGACGGCAGGGTGACGCTGGTCGACAACACGGCAGGGATCCTGGGCGGGATCAAGCTCTGGGAGGAGCGCCACTTGGGGGTGTGACGGGTGTCGCGCGCGTCCCTGCCAACATCCCGCTGACCCCCACCCGGTGCGGGGCGGCTCGGCGAGAGTGGTCCTCCCGGCCCGGATAAAATAGGTTGCTCTCCCGAGCATGCGCTCGTAGCTCAACGGACTAGAGCATCTGACTACGGATCAGAAGGTTGGGGGTTCGAATCCCTCCGAGCGCGCTTGGTCTCCCTGGTCATCAGAGCGTTGCGATTCGGAGGAGAACCGCACCCGCGACCAGATCGCTGGCCTCCGAGGTGACGCTCAGACGACCGAGAGAGCGTTCTCGGCTGCTTCGCGGTCGTCGTACGGCCGGATCTCGACGATCCGTCCATCGTGCACCCGGTAGAGATGGAAGACCTCGTCGCGTCCCCGGCGACTGCCTGGTTCCGGCCAATGAATGTGCAGGTGGCACAGGATCCCGGCGGGTCCCGTCTTCAGGTCTGCCACTTCGCCGCCAACGCCGTCAGTGATCAGGCGCTGGAAGGTCGCCACCACCTCGGCACGGCTGCGGCACGTGTTGGGGGCATCGTCGTCTCCCCAGACTGCATCCTCTGCCAGGAGGGCCCCGAACGTCGTCATGTCCCGAGCGTCGAAGGCACTGCGAAGTTGCGCGGCCATCCTTTCGAGAGCGTCGCTGGTTGGAAGCGCCGTGCAGCAGCAGCCCGGGCCGTCGCACGTGGAGACGCGCACGCCGGCCTCCACGAGACATCCACAGTCAGCGCAAGACATGGCGATGCTCGTACTGTACGGCGCTCCTCCGCTGCGGTGCTGCGATCGTCACTGGCGGCCAAGGGTGCTCGACCTGGCACGTCGTGCACGACGGTCTCGATCGCCCGGTGGGGGAATGGCCGCTGACGCAGACAACGAACGCAAGGAACCCGACCGCAGCTGTCCCTTCCCGAGGGGGTCACGCGCCAGTCACGAACCACGCGACCACGTCGCACGCGAGAAGTTCGCTCATCAGCGCAGGGTCGTCTCGCAAGAGGAGCCGGGCGGCATCGGCATCGACCGTGAACGACGCCACTCCGATCAGGTCCGACCGGGTGACGTCATCGAGCCTGTGCACCGGTCCCGCGTGGAGCGCGAGACCGCGCCGTTCGAGGTCAGCAAGGAATCGGCCGTGCTGCCACAGTGACGGCTGGTCTCGAAGCGGCAGCGAGTCCACCCAGCGCTGCCCGCGGCGGTAGAAGGCGATCGATCGCGGCACGCACGCGTCTGTGTCCTCGACTGCGTCGGATGCGTGCGTCGCGAGCGGGCCCGACACCTGTGGGTTGCGCCGACCCTTGTGCCGACCCTTGTGCCGGGCGTGCGAGCGAGGCGGCCTCGCCTCAGCGTCTGTCACTCGCGCGGGTTGGGCTTGCCGGCGCCGGACGTGATGAGATCACGGAGGGACTCGCCCACATAGAACGTCCAGGCACCAGAGCATCCCGCGTAGCACTCCAACTTCGGGGTCAGGCCTACGTGGGTGAAGCGAAGCTCGTATGCCGCATCCCGCGGCAGGATCTCGAACATGATGTCGGATCCGACCCATTCGTCGGGTTCCGTCGTGAAGCTCAGGCTGGCGTCCTCGACGTGCCACACGACACGCCGACCCGGCTCGAACTCGGTGATCGTCTGCTTACTGAAGTGCACGTCTTCGTAGCGATAGCTGAACGTGTCACCCAACGCGTTCGTCTCTCCCTCGACGTTGCCTGACCACCAGCCTCGGACGTCGTTGATGGCCTCGAAGATGGCCTCGGGGGGTTGGTCGACGACGAAGCTCACGGTGAAGTCGCTCTCGCCCACGAGAGCCCTCCTTTGCTGGCCTAACAACGGGCCTCACTGGACCGTTTGTTGGACTTGCATGACGCAAGTCAGTCTACTCGACTAGGTTGCGTGATGCAAGTGGGTGGGCAGAAGAGGCGCCGCACCTGGGAGCACCCCAGAGCG
>JAJYMD010000103.1 GCA_021787255.1 Actinomycetes bacterium
TCGAGGTCGCCGTGCCGGTCCTCGGGACGTGGCTCCGGAGCACGACGCCGCTCCGGCCCGCCGCGCCGTCCCGCCCACTCCCCCGCCCGGCGGCCCGCGGCGCGGGACTGCGGATCTCGCGCTGAGGAGAGCCGAGTGGTGCCAGCAGAAGAGTGCTGGAGCGCCCGACCGTGCGCATCGCCCAGACAGGCTGCAGTTCGAGCGCGCCTCCGCGACTCGAACAGGCCCCTCGGAGAGCGCAGCCAGGCGAGTCTTGCTGCCTTCGCCAGAGGACTATACGGGTGTATACGGGCTGTTCGAAGCGGCTCTGAGCTGGGAGACGATCCCGTTACGACACCCAGGTCGGCCCGCGGCGGTAGGTTGTATACGTCTCTATACGCGTTGCTATACAGATCTCGATGACTGGACATCCCTGCTCCGGACCACACCGCTCCGACGAGATCCCCGCCCGATGCAACGGCCCCGGCCGCTCGGGGTTCGCCTGATGCCCAAGCGATCCCTCACCGAGCGACCGAGCCGACTGGACGAGCCGTCCCGAGGGAGTCGAAGACTCCGACCTGGGCGGCGGAGGTCTAGCCGCTTCTATACAACCGCGGTGGAGCTAGATCCTCTATATGGATCTAGATGCTCTATACGCCCCTAGACTGAGAGCGTGAGCGTGCAGGCGCAGGGAGGGCGTCAGCCGAGCCCCTTCACCCCGGGATTCAACCAGACCCCGGCGCTGCTGGTCGGGCGCGACGAGATCCTCGACGCCGGTGACGAAGCCCTGGCAACTGCGGCGGAGGATGGTCGCACCCCGGCGCCACTGCTGATCGTTGGGGCTCGCGGGGTGGGCAAGACGGTGCTGCTCGCAGAGGTCGCCTCACGAGCCGGGCAGCGGTACGGATGGCCCCGGCTCCACGTCGAGATGAGCCCAGGGACGCCGTTCACGCCGACGATGCTGACGGCCTGCGACGAAGTCGGCACCCAGCTCGAGGCCAGCCCTCGGCGCCAGCGCATGCGCCGCTCCGAAACGGTGGTGCGCGCCCAGATCGCTGGTGTGGGTGGGGAGATGCATTTCACGCCGGTGCCGTCCGCGACTCCTGATGCCTCCGGAGCGTTGCGGCGCTCGCTCCGAGCGCTCATGGGCTCGGCGGTCGACGCGGGCGCCGGTGTGGTCGTCACGCTCGACGAGATGCAGTGTGCACAGCGTGGCGAGCTCGCGGACCTGGTCGCCATCCTCCAGGAGGGAACCGGCTCCGGCTGGCCACTGCTCATGCTCGGTGCCGGTCTGGCCGACATGCGCCGCCCGGACCGCTCCGTCAGCTACCTCGAGCGCGCCGACTGGTACGAGATCGGCGCCCTCGGTCCGGCCGATACCGCCGAAGCCCTGCAGGTCCCCGCCACACGTGCCGGGCGACCCTTCGACGCTGACGCGCTCGAGTACCTGGTCACCCAGACGGGCGGGTACCCCTTCGCCATCCAGGTCTTCGGACACCACGCCTGGCGAGCCTCCTCGGGCCAGGCACGCATCACGCTCGAAGCCGCCCGGTCGGGGGGCGCGATGGCTTACCGGCGGCTGGAGCAGGGCCTCTACCCGAACAGGTGGCAGCAGTGCTCCCCGAAGGAACGGGAGTACCTCACCGCAGCCGCCCTCCTCGCTCAGGAAGGGGCGATCACCGGACGTGGTGTTGCGGATCGTCTCGGGCTCCGCCCGCAGCAGGTCTCCTACCTTCGTGACGCCCTCATCAAGAACGGCACGCTCCTCGCACTCGACAACGAGCTGCGCTTCGCCGTGCCAGGCATGGCCGAGTGGATCCGCGAGCACCACGCCGCTCCTCTCCTGCCCGGAGAGAGACCCGGTACGGGTGTCGGCGTTCCACCGGTGCAGTCGGCCCGGCGGAGGGCCAGTCCCCGTCAGCACCCCCAGGCACAGCGACCAAAGGCTCCACGGGGCGGCCGGCCCGGCCCAGGCGCCGGGAGGTAGCGGGAGGGGGCGCCTCCAAGCACTCGGTATCCATCGACCGGATGCGGCGGCGACGCCTCTGCTGCTGAGCCCTATAGAATTGCAGGCATGTCATTGCCGCAACGGCGGGAGGGTCACACATGAAGACAGCGGTTGCTGGCGACGACTTCGACCCTCGAAGGCTCGTTGCCATTCTCATCGGTGCACTCCTCACACTCTCGGGAGTGTTCGGCTGGTAGTCCCGGAACTCCTCCTTCACCGCCGTGGTACGGGGCGAGGACTTGGGGTGGCTCGCTGGAAGCGCTGGCGGCGGGGCGGGCGCGGAGCACCTAGCCGGATGAGGCCACGCGCATGGGTCGCCGCCTCTGCGGCCCGGGCCCGGGCGAAGCCGAGACGGGAGCCTGCATCACCCTCTCCCCCCGGGGACCGGCCATCCCCGCCACCCGCCAGCTCGTGGAAGACGAGTACGAGCGCGACCTTCCCTGCCCAGGTGCGTGCGTGGTCCACATCCCTCGGACGCGGGCCGAGCTCCGCTGCCCAGGGGGGGAGGTGCGCACCGGCCAGGAGTGCCTTCGTCTTCGTCTCGGTGCGTGCTGCGAGGGCCGCACCGAGGGCCTCAACGCGGTCGGCTGCCTCCCCATCCGCAGAGTGCGGGAGCGCAGGGAGCAGCCCAGCGAGCAGACGTGGCGTGGCGGAGTCGGCGAGCTCGGCGAGGCGCGCGACCACTCCGTTCTCGTCGAGGCGTCCGTCCCCGAAGGCGAGCAGCGCCGTGGTCGCGTCCGCACCGGCAAGCTCGGCTCGGGCTGCGGCGGCGAAGAGCCGGGAGAAGGTTTCCCCCTTCGCCCCCGTGGCGAGCGCGACCCGGGCAGCGAGCTCGTCCCGGGCGACCTCGAGGTACTCGAGCCAGATGGCCCGGGCGGCGGTCCGCTCGGGCGCCGGGGTGTCTCCCTCCGCGCTCGCGTCCTGGTGCTTGGCGGCGGCCTCCTCGGCGAAGAGCTCGTCGAGCTCCGCGAGGCGGGCGCGGGCGCTCTCGAGCGCATCGGCGTGGCGGAAGGGGGCGTCGGCGGCCTCCGCTGCCCGGAGGGCCTCGGCCCGCGTGGTGCCGAGCTCCTCCTCGACGACGGCAGCGAGTCCCGCGAGGCGAACGAGGCGGTGCTCGAGGCGGGTGACGAGCTGGGCCGTCCGCGCCCCTTGGAGCTCTCCTTCCTCGAGGGTGATCGTGGAGCGCGGGACCCCGACGAGGCAGACCTCGACGCCGCGCTTGTCCCCCACTCGCCAAGAGGAGCCTTCGACGGCGAAGCCTCCGAGCTCGCCGAGGGTGCGCGTGCGCCCGGGCGGCTCGCCGGCGAGCTCCCGACACGAGGTGAGCAGGGCGGCGTTCGCGACCGGGCGCTCGTCGTAGGGGGTGCCGCCGACCACGATTTGGAGCTCCTTCGCCGAGCTGGCGCCGACCCGGGCCCGGGCCGCCTCCACCCGGGCGAGCTCGCCGGTGAGGGAGC
>JAJYMD010000300.1 GCA_021787255.1 Actinomycetes bacterium
CTGCGGTGACGAGGGCTACTGCGCACGTAAGGATGCTCAGCGTTGCCCTGCGCCGACGCGGCCGGGGTGCCCGACGCGAACGCGGTTCGACAGTGTGCACCGTTCGCCTCATGCTAGGTGTGGTACGTCGCAGATCTTCACCGGTCGAGCTCGCATGCGTCCTTTGTATTCGGCTCGGGCATGCCGGTGGTGTCGCCCCCTGAGAGCTCGCAGTGACCAGGGCGGCGCGGTGACCCGAAGCCGACGATCGAAAGTGACCGTCGCTGCGGTGCTGCCAACATTCTCAGCCGCGCGACGAGCCAGCCGATCAGCTTCACCCGACAGCACGTCTCGCGCAAGGTCCGCTTGACGAAGACGAAACTGGATTGCCGGATGCGAGCCCAGTACTCCCTTGGGAACCGCAGGTACGTCGTGAGCTGCCAGACGTCGGTCGTCAGGCACTCGGCGGCAGCGGGGTAGAGCTGCTGCCAGTTCGTCACAAGCCTTCAGTCGCTCGGCCGCCTCGCCTGCCTCGGCCTCGCCTGCCTCGGCCTCGCCTGCCTCGGCCTCGCCTGCCTCGGCCTCGCCTGCCTCGGCCTCCATGCGGTTGCCGATCGCGAGGAGCCGCCCTTCACCTGGTCTTGTGCGTGCTCGGGTCTTCCGAGCACGTCGGGTGCGCGCGGGACGTGACAGCGCTGGGAGTGGGTGAAGACGAGCTCAGTGGTGCCGATCGGGCCGGCCCCGCCGTTGGAGACGACGAGGAGCGGCTCACGGAGTCCTCGTGCGATCATCTTCTGGAGGAAGTCGCGCCACACGTCGGCAGACTCAGCCGACCCTGTCTACGACGTCTGCCGCAAAATGCGCAGCGCTGGATCAGTCGTTACCGAAGATGGCGTCGCAGTGGGAGCGGAGCGCGGTAGGCGGCGGCAGCCTGCGCGGCCGTGAGGACGTGGGTCACGACCAGCTCATGGAGGACGTGGTGCTGCCGTCGCTTCGCCACCTCGAAGTGGAGCAGCGGGTCGTATGCCGAGGGCGCCTGCGGGAGGCCGGCGAGCATGGAGGCCTCCGCCCAGCTGAGCCGGTCGGGGCTCGTCCCGAAGTACCCGCGCGCGGCGGAGACGTCGCCCCAGTAGCCGTTCCCGTAGTAGACCGCGTTCAGGTACATCTCGAGGATCTTCGGCTTGGGATAGGTGAGGGCGAGCTTGATCCCGAGCGCGAAGTCCTCCAACGAGGTGCCAAAACCGTGCGGTGCGGGGAAGATCTGCTTCGCGAGCTGCTGCGCGATCGTGCTCCCGCCTGGATCGCCGCTGCGCTGGAGGGCTGTGATCCCGGCGCGCACAACCCCGTCGAGCACGTTGAGGACGACGTTTGTGTAAAAGTGCTGGTCCTCGACAGCGATGACGGACGCTGCAAGCCGCCTGGGGAGGGGAAGGCCGCCGAGCTCGCCGTGGTGCGCGCGGACGATCGCTGCGACCTTCTGGGGTGCGTCTCCCACCCCTGGCAGCGCGAGCTCGTACCCGACGGCAGCCACCAGCAGGCCCACGACGACGAGGGCCACAAGGACGGCCGCGTGGAGCGGTCGGTGCCTCCGTGTCGGAGTAGCGCGCTGTCGGCGCTCGGACTCGCGGGCTTGAGCGCGCGGCGGCCCTCCCGGACCACCCTGCGCGGTGCCCGAGCGCACGGAACGCTCGTCTGAGAGAGTCGGAGCATCTGCGGTCGCAGCACGCCTCATCGCCAACTCAGCTTGGCAAGCCTCGGCCTCGCAGTGGCGTCAGGGCAGAGGCCGACGTGACTTGTGTCCGTCGATGATGTAAAGGCCCACGTGCTGTCGTCACACGTCGTCTCAGAGCCTTCGCCACCGGTCACCGAGCGCACGGCCAGCGTGGAGCGCATGAAGACGAGACGGGTCTCGGTTGTTCGCGGACCGAAGAAACGACGCATGCCGCTCATCGCACCCGCGATCCCTCGGCCGTGCCCTCGAGGCTGTGAGCGGCGTGATCGGTCGATGTTGGGCGGGGGTGTTTCGGCAACGCTCTTTGCCTGAAGAAGGGGAGGAAACGAGGAGATGTCAGGATGGACGAAGAGACGAGGAAGCAGGTGGCCCTCCACCGATGCAAGGTGATCGCAGAGGCCCTCGGCCACAGGCTCACGGGCGCCGAACGCGCCAGGATCGAGCGCGAGATCGCAGGTCGCACCCACACACACCCCGACGGGACCCGACGCCACTACTCGAGAAGGACCATCGACCGTTGGATCCGCGGTTGGCGAGAGGGCGGGCACTGCGCCTTGAAGCCCGACGCCCGCGTGGACGCCGGCGGCGTCAGGGCCCATCCCGAGCTCATCGAGGAGGTCTGCAGGCTGCGCCTCGAGCGCCCCGACAGGTCTGCTGCCCAGATCGCCCGGATGATCTACTACCACCACGGCATCTGTGTCGCGGAGCGCACCGTGCGCGCCCAGTTGCGTCGACGTGGCCTCCGCCGTGGCGAGCCTCGGGGCCGGGCCCGTCAGGTCCACGAGGGGTGCGAAGCACCCCGGCGGTGACGTCCGCCGACGACGGCCGCCAGCCTCAGGCGACCAGGGCGGTCAAGGGCACGGGAACAACCCGCCGACCCCGCGTCAGCATCGCCAACCGGGCGGTGTGACCACGTCCCTTGACGGCCCGGAGAGTCCCCGACGGCCTCGCTCGAGCCAGAGGGGGTGGCGCCCCCTGCCAGGTACCGGGCCCAAGAGTCCCGTCGTCCCGTTCTTCTGGCGCCAGCCCCTCTACGCGACCCGGGCTGTGGTCAGCACTCGAGAACGCCAGGCCGTCTTGTGAAGAACTGACGCGGCTTTGCGTGGGTCGAAAGCTGCAGTATGAAATATGAAAAATTGCTAAGAATCCAGAGTCCGGTTTGCCGCCGTCCGTGCCTTGGGGGAGCTCGCCAGTACCAGGGCGATCGCGAACGCGCTCGCGCCGTTGTCGAGCAGTTCGATGAGCGCCCCACGTAGGTGTGGCGACACCGGGACGGCGCCCCCGACGATCTGGTACCCGTCGCCGTCGAAGACCGGGTGGGCGAGCACGAGATCTCCGTCGCGAAGCGACCTCGACCACGAGCGCTCTCGCACGTCCACGACGTCGCCGCCGCGCAGGTTGGTGAGGCTGAACCCCTCACCCGCCCGCAGGTGTCCGACCTCGTGGACCGAGGGCGCGCTGCGTGCCCACTGCGCCGCGAGGTCCGCCTCGTCGACCGGCAGCAGCGGTGCGCGTTGGGCGGCGAAGTCCGCGACCGCGCCGTCTGCGAACAGCACGAGCGACGCGGCGAGGTCCAGGTCGGCCGTGAGCGTCACGGACCTGCTCGCAGGACGCGTGCTCTGGAGAGAGAAGGCGACCGCCAGCATGACGTGGAACGGCCCGAAGCGTTCGAGCCACCAACGCATCTTGTCCCAGAGCCATGGCACCCGGACGTGAAGAGGCGGGCTCGC
>JAJYMD010000005.1 GCA_021787255.1 Actinomycetes bacterium
GCCGGCGCGAGCGTGGCCGACGCCGCCGCGCGTGCGGCCGAAGGGCTCGACCCGCCGAGCGACCTGAACGGGAGCGCCGAGTACCGCCGTCACCTCGCCACGGTCCTCGTGCGCCGAGCCCTCGAGGAGGCGACGGCCGCTCGTGGCTGATCGCCGTCCCGGCGCCGCGGGGGAGGCCGCCGGTCCCGAAGAGGTGCGCGACGCGTTGCGCGCGCACGGTTACCTCGCCGACGAGGGGCTCGCGACGGTGGTGTTCCTGGCGCTCGCGCTCCGCCGTCCGCTCCTGCTCGAAGGGGAGGCGGGCGTCGGCAAGACCGAGGTGGCGAAGGTGCTCGCGCGCTGGCGTGGCAGCGAGCTTCTTCGTGTGCAGTGCTACGAGGGCATCGACGTGAGCCAGGCCGTCTACGAGTGGGACTACGCGCGCCAGCTCCTGCACCTGAGGGCTGCCGAAGCCCGTGCAGAAGGAGGAGTCGGCCGCGTGCCCGCAACCGTAGAGGACGAGCTGTACTCGGAGCGTTTCCTCGTTCGTCGCCCGCTGCTCGCCGCGATCGCGGCCCCGGCGGACCAGCCGTCTCCGGTGCTGCTCGTCGACGAAGTGGACCGCGCCGACGACGAGTTCGAGGCCTTCCTCTTGGAGGTCCTTTCCGACTACTCGGTGACGGTCCCCGAGCTCGGGACCTTCCGCGCGGCGGTGCCGCCGGTGGTGGTCATCACGTCCAACCGGACGCGCGACGTCGCGGACGCGCTCAAGCGCCGCTGCCTGTACCACTGGGTGGAGCACCCCGACTTCGAACGCGAGGTGGAGATCGTGACCGTGCGCGCACCCGAGGTGATGCCGGTTCTCGCCCGCCAGGTCGCCGCAGCGGTCGAGCGGATCCGCACGCTCGGCCTGTACAAGCCGCCTGGCGTCGCGGAGACCATCGACTGGGCTCAGGCCCTCGCCGTGCTGGGCACGCGCAGCCTGGACGAGGCGAGCGTGGCGGCGACCCTCGGCGCCGCGGTGAAGTACAAGGAGGACGCCGAGCGGGTTCGCGAGTCTGGGATCGCCGAGCTTGCTCGGGCCGCGGTGGAGCGGGCCGGCGTCGAGCGGGCCGGGGTGGAGCGGGCCGGCGTCGAGCGGGCCGGGGTGGAGCGGGCCGGGTGACGCAGAGCGCGGCGGCGGAGCCGGCCCGGCTCGCCGTGGCCTTCACCCGAGTGCTGCGCGCCTCGGGGCTCGACGTGCCGGGCGGCGCGCCCGCGAGCTTCGCGGAGGCGCTCGCGGCGGTGGGCCTCGAGAACGAGAGCGCGGTGTACTGGGCCGGGAGGGCTACGTTCGTGCGGCGGCCGGAGGACGTGGATGCCTACGACGCAGCGTTCCGTGCCTTCTTCTGGGGCGCGGCGTGGCAGCGGCGCCCCGAGGAGGCTGAAGAGGCGGTGGCGCTCGCCCACGACGATCCCGACGCCGGCACCTCCGACCTTGGGCCAGGGGAGCCTCCGGGGCAGGTGATCGAGCTGCGGTACAGTGCGATCGAGGTGCTGCGCCGCAAGGACTTCGCGCAGTGCACGCCCGAGGAGCTCGCCGAGACGCAGCGGCTCATGGCCCGGGTGCGAGTCGACGGCCCCCGCCGCGCGACGCGGCGACGCCGGCCTGCGCGCCGGCGCGGGGACTGGCCGGACCTGCGAAGGACGGTCCGCCAGGCGCTGCGGACCGGTGGCGAGCCGCTCGGTCGGCGATGGCTCGAGACCGGGGAGCGCCCCCGGCGCATCGTGTTCCTCTGCGACGTGAGCGGTTCGATGGCCCCGTACGCGCGAGCGCTCCTGCGCTTCTTGCACGTGGAGGTCGCGGGTCGTCACCGTGTCGAGGCGTTCACGATCGGGACCAGGCTCACGAGGGTCACGCGCGCGCTCGGCGTGCACGACCCGGACGCCGCGCTGGCCGCTGCGGGGCGCGCCGTTCCCGACTGGTCGGGAGGTACCCGTCTCGGCGAGGCGCTGGCAGAGTTCAACGACCGTTGGGGGGTGCGAGGGCTCGCGAGGGGGGCCGTGGTGGTGGTGCTCTCCGACGGCTGGGACCGCGGCGACCCGGCGCTGCTGGGCCGGGAGATGGCCCGTCTCGCACGGGTGGCCCACCGGGTGGTCTGGGTCAACCCGCTCAAGGCCTCCCCTGGGTACGCGCCGCTCGTGCGCGGAATGGCGACGGCCCTTCCTTACGTTGACGACTTCGTGGAAGGGCACTCGCTCGAGTCGCTCGAGTCGCTGGCGCGCCTGCTCGTCGAGGAATCGACGTCGCCTCGGCGGCGAGGCAACGCGAGCGCGGCATGAGTGGCAGGATGGGCGTGGCGTGAAGGAAGTTCTCCCTGACATCGAGCGTTGGCGCCGCGAGGGCTTGCGGGTCGCCACGGCGCGCGTGGTGGGCGTCGAGGGGTCGGGTCCACGTGACCCCGGTGCGACGATGGTCGTCAACGAGCGAGGCGACGTGGCCGGGTCCGTGTCGGGCGGCTGCGTCGAAGGGGCGGTCGTGACCGAGGCGCTCGACGCGCTGTCCTCGGGACGCGCGCGCCGGCGCACCTATGGGTACTCCGATGACGAGGCGTTCGCCGTAGGGCTCACCTGCGGGGGGACCGTCCACGTGCTGGTCGATCCGGAGCTCCCCGACGTCTACGAGGAGCTGCGTGACGCGCTCGAGGCGTCCGAGCCGGTCGCGCTCGCGACCGTCGTCGAGACCGAAGACCTCTCCGGGGAGGTCGGGCTCGGTGCGAGCATGCTCGTGCGTGGCGACGGGACCTCGTCCGGGACGCTCGGTGCTCCCGAGCTCGACGCGGTCGTTCGCCGAGATGGGGTGGGAGCGCTCGAGAGCGGCCTTTCCGCGACCCGCCACTACGGTCGTCGCGGCGAGGCGCGCCAGCGCGAGGTATCCGTGTTCTTCGAGGTGTTCGCGCCACCGCCGCGCATGGTGATCTTCGGCGCGCTGGACTTCACCGCCGCGCTCGCCAAGGTCGCGAAGGTCCTCGGGTACCGAGTGGAGGTGTGCGACGCACGTCCGGTGTTCGCGACGAGGGCGCGCTTTCCCATGGCCGACGAGGTGGTCGCGCAGCGACCGGAGCGCTACCTGGCCGCCACCGGTGCCTCGCTCGGGCCGCGCGACGCGATCTGCGTGCTGACCCACGACCCGAAGTTCGACGTCCCCGCGGTGCTGGCCGCTCTGGAGACCAAGGTCGGCTACCTGGGCGCGATGGGGTCGCGCCGCACCCACGACGAGCGTGTGGCGCGCCTTCGCGACGCGGGGGTGACAGACGAGGCGCTCAGCCGGGTCATGTCGCCGATCGGGCTCGACATCGGCGCGAGGACGCCCGAGGAGGTTGCCGTCGCGATCTGCGCGGAGATCATCGCTCGCCGGACGGGGAAGCTTGCGCCGTCGTTGCGCGACCGTGCAGGTCCGATCCACGACTTCGCG
>JAJYMD010000360.1 GCA_021787255.1 Actinomycetes bacterium
GCCAGCTCGCGGAGGCCCTGCTCGCGGAGAGCCAGCTCGCGGAGGCCCTGCCGGTCAACCTGGTGCGCGACCGACGGACGAGGCCCTCCCAGGGCGGTCGCGCCAGCGGGAGGGAGGGAGGCCACGACGCCTGCCAGCCACAGGAGCACGACCAGGGTGCAGACACCCCCGCGGCCGGGTGCGCACCGGCTCAGCACGGCTCGGCGCGCAAGGGCTCACCAAGGGCCGATGGCGCTGGCATTGGCTGCCCGCATCGCCCGGACGTAGTCGGAGCGCTCGCTGCTCGACCGGTCGACGTCGGCGGGGACCGCGAGCAATCCGCGAAACTCCCCGAGCCGGTCGAAGCCTCTTTGCGACATCCACGCCGAGAGCCCGTCGACCAAGAAGTGGGCGTGCTCGGGCCCGTGACGAAGCAGCGCGGAGGTGCTCATGACGACGTCGGCCCCGGCGAGGAGGTAGGCGACCACGTCTCTCGGGTCCTCGACGCCGGTGGAGGCAGCCAGGCTCACCTCGAGGCGCCGCCGTAGCAGTGCGATCCAGGTGCGCGGAAGACGGGCGTCGCTCGGCGCAGACAGGCCGATCCCCGGCACCACCGCCAGGGCGTCCGGGTCGACGTCGGGATGCAGGAAGCGGTTGAAGATCACGAGGCCGCTCGCGCCCGCGTCGACGAACCGGCGGGCCATCTCCCCGACCGAGCTGTAGTGCGCGCTCATCTTGACGGCGACCGGCACCTCGACGGCGTCCTTCACGAGGCCGAGGATCTCGATATGGCGCGCTTCGACCTCGCGCCCGGGCGTGTCGAGGTCGGGGGGAGACGCGTACAGGTTCAGCTCGATGGCCGCGGCGCCGGAGTCCTGCATCTGGCGGGCGTAGCTGGTCCATCCCGCCGGGGTGCTGCCATTGAGGCTGGCGATGACCGGGACGTCGAGCGCCGCGGCGGCACGTTCGAGGACGCTGAGGTAGCGGTGAGGTCCGGCGTCGGCTCCGGGCACCTCCGGGAAGTAGCTGAGCGACTCGGCGAAGCTCTCGCTCCCGGCCTCGGCGAGCCTGGCGTCCCGCTCGGCTTCGTGCTCGAGCTCCTCTTCGAACAGCGAGTGGAGCACCACCGCCGCCACGCCACCCTCGGCCAGGCGCCTGACCCCATCCAGGGTGTGGGAGAGCGGTGACGCGGAGGCGACGAGGGGGTTCTTCAGCCGGATGCCCAGGTACGTCGTCTCGAGGTCCATCACCGCTCCTTGCGGGCATCCGCCGGGAAGCGGCCGGCGGGACGCGTCGCCATCTCCTCGTAGAGGTCCCAGCGCTGGTCGACCGCCTGCTGGGCAAGGACCGCGAGCCGCTCGGCCTCGGCAGGGTCCGAGCGGGTGAGCATCGAGTAGCGCAGCTCCCGGCCGCTGTAGTGGGCAAGGGGGATCCGCGGCCTCGGCGAGTCGAGCAGGAACGGGTTCTTGCCTTCGGCTCGCAGGACCGGGTCGTAGCGGATGAGCGGCCAGTAGCCGCTGGCGACCGCCCGGTACTGCTGGTCGAGGCCCTCGCGCATCTCGATGCCATGCGCGATGCAGTGGCTGTAGGCGATGACGAGCGACGGGCCGTCGTAGACCTCCGCCTCACGAAAGGCTCGAAGGGTCTGCTGGGGGTCCGCCCCCATCGCCACGCGGGCCACATAGACGCTGCCGTAGGAGATGGCCTGGAGCGCGAGGTCCTTCTTCTCGACCGTCTTGCCGGCAGCGGCGAACTTGGCCACCGCCCCGAGCGGGGTGGCCTTGGAGGCCTGGCCCCCCGTGTTGGAGTACACCTCGGTGTCCAGCACGAGCACGTTCACGTCGCGCCCGCTGGCGAGCACGTGGTCGAGCCCCCCGGCGCCGATGTCGTAGGCCCAGCCGTCGCCGCCCACGATCCAGACACTGCGGCGCAGGAGGTGCTCGAGCACGCTCGAGAGATCGGCCGCCGCAGCGCTGTCGATCCCTTCCAGGCGGCGCCGCACCTCGGCGAGGCGCCGGCGCTGGGCCGCCAGCTCGGACTCGTTGCGCTGGGGGGCGTCCAGGACGGCCTCCACCAGCTCCGCGCCGACCAGGGCCTCGAGCTCGACGAGCCGCCTGCGGGCCAGCGCGGCATGGTGGTCGGCGGCGAGGCGAAGGCCGAGACCGAACTCGGCGTTGTCCTCGAACAGCGAATTCGACCACGCCGGACCGCGGCCCTCGGCGTCGGTGGTCCAGGGGGTGGTCGGCAGGTTGCCCCCGTAGATCGACGAGCACCCGGTCGCGTTGGCGATCAACGCCCGGTCGCCGAAGAGCTGGGAGAGCAGCTTCAGGTACGGCGTCTCGCCGCAGCCTGCGCACGCCCCGGAGAACTCGAAGAGCGGGGTGAGGAACTGGCTGCCCCGCACCGTCCCGAAGTCCACCCGCGGGCGCTCGGGCACCGGCAGCGACTCGAAGAAGGCGACGTTGGCGCGCTCGGCGGGCAGGAGGTCCTCGCGCCAGGCGAGGTTGATCGCCTTGCGGGCGGGGTCGCTCGGAGCGCTGACCGGGCACGCCTCGACGCACAGCGCGCAGCCCGTGCAGTCCTCGACGTAGACCTGCAGCGTGTAGGCAGTGTCTGGGAGTCCCCGGGCGTTGAGGGCGGCCGAGCGGAACGCCGCCGGCGCGCTCTCGAGCCGGGAGCGGTCGTAGTACTTGGCCCGGATCACCGAGTGCGGGCAGACGAAGCTGCAGTTCCCGCACTGGATGCACAGCTCCGGCTCCCAGGCTGCCACCAGGTCCGAGACGTTGCGCTTCTCGTAGGCGGTGGTGCCGCTCGGCCAGGTGCCGTCAGCAGGCAGCGCGCTCACCGGGAGCGTGTCCCCGAGCCCTGCCATCATCACCGCCGTCACCTTCTTCACGAATTCCGGAGCGCTGTCCGGCACGATCGGTGCCGACTCGGCCGACGAGGTGACGCGCCCGGGGATCTCGACCTCGGCCAAACCCTCGAGCGCCCGATCGACCGCGGCCAGGTTGGCTTCCACCACCCTGGAGCCCCGCCGCCCGTAGGTCTTCCTGATCGCCTCCTTCACCTGTTCGATCGCCTCGTCTCTCGGCAGCACGCCGGAGATGGCGAAGAAGCAGACCTGCAGGATCGTGTTCACCCGCTCGGCAAGCCCCAGCTCTCGGGCGATCCGGTTCGCGTCGATCACGTAGAGGGAGATGCCCTTGTCGAGGATCTGCTGCTGGACGGGGCGGGTCAGGGTGTCCCACACCTCGGCGGCGGGCTGCGGGCAGTTCAGGAGCAGGGTGGCGCCATGAGCGGCGCGGCGGAGCACCTCGTCGTGGCCGAGCAGCCCGAGATGGTGGCAGCCGACGAAGCCCGCTCGCTCGACGAGGTAGGGCGCCCGGATCGGCTCGGGGCCGAAGCGCAGGTGCGAAACGGTCTCGGACCCCGACTTCTTCGAGTCGTAG
>JAJYMD010000401.1 GCA_021787255.1 Actinomycetes bacterium
TCCACCAGATCATGAGGGACAGGAACTGCTCGAGGGTTGTGACGAAGTTGCTCACCCACAGTGCGTAGCAGACGAAGCCCGTCGCGACCAAGGCGTCGATGAGCACGGTCTTGTAGCGCTTCATGCGGGCGCCGAGCGCGAGGAGGTTCAGCCCGGAGCTGTAAGTGTTGATGATGTTGGCCCAGATCATCGAGATCACCGCGATGATGAAGAAGAGCAGGTGGAACCACCCGGGCATCACCTTGCCGAGCGAGCCGACCGGGTCGAAGGCTGTCAGCTTGGTGCCGATGATGGCTCCTGAAGCGTTCAGGATGGTTGCCGGCAGGAAGGCCCCGAGCGCCGTCCACCACGCGATCTTGCTCCGGCTCGCGTTGGAGGGCAGGTACCTCGAATAGTCGGCGGGCATGTTGCTGAAGGCGAACCCGTTCGCTGCCGCCACGATCATCACCGCGAGCACGAAGGTGGTGACCTTGTTCGAAGCTGCCAGGTGGTGCTGCCAGCCGTAGCTCCAGTTAACGTGCTGGAACCCGTAGGCGAGGACCACGCACATCGCGATCCCGATGACGTAGGTCATCACCTTGTTCATAAAGGCGATCGTGGCATGGCCGAGGATCGCCCAGAAGACCATCAGCGAAATAAATACCGCGAGCGACAACACCTTCACCCAGGTGCCGGTGATGCCGTAGATGGCGAAGATGCCGACGAGCGCGAGGGTGCCGACAACGGCGTTCACCCCTTCCCAGCACATGATCGTGAGCCAGCTGAAGAACGTCGGAAACGAGTTGCCCCGCCGCCCGAACGCGGCGCGGCTGATCACGATCGTCGACGTGCCGGCGGCTGGTCCTGCCATCGCCACCCAGCCCACGAAGATGTAGGAGAGATTGCCGATGACCACCGCCGCGACGGCCGCCCAGAGGCTCAGGCCCAGGCTGACGACCACCGCCCCGATGACCAGGTCGACGATGCCCATGAGCGATGCCGCCCAGATCCAGAAGAGCTCGAACGGATGCCCGTGGCGCTCGCTCGTCGGCACCACGTCGATGCCGCGCTGCTCGATCTTGAATGGCTGGTCCGTCTCCGCCTGGCGATCTGCCGTGTCGGTTGCCATTGTCTGTTCCCTCCTGTGCGCTCCAAGTGTTCTCAACGTCCCCGCTGGCCGTCGAGCGTCAGGGACCTTCACTTGCGGATGAGCCTGCGCTGGCAGCGGCCACGTGGCCGTTGCGGACCGTGCGGGTTGCCAACAGCGTCTCCACGTCCTCGGCGATCCGATCGGGCGAGAGCCGGTACTTATCCAAGAGCGCGGCGTTCGGACCGCTCTCCCCGTAGCAGTCCTGGATCCCGAGCCGCTTCACCGCGACGGGGGCCTTGTCGGCGAGCACCTCGGCGACCGCGCCGCCGAGCCCGCCCAAGACGCTCTGCTCTTCGACGGTCACCACGAACCCGGTGGCGAGCGCGGCCTCCACTAGGGCGACCTCGTCGATCGGCTTGACCGTCGGGAAGTGCAGGACCGCAGCTTCGATCCCGCGCCTCGAGAGGATCTCGGCAGCCTTGACGACGCGCGTCGTCTGGACGCCGGTCGAGACGAGGACCAGGTCCCGGCCCTTCCGGATGCCGACGGCACGACCGACCCGGAAGCGGTATCCGTCGTCGAAGAGCTCCGGCGACGGCTCCCGCGTGATCTGCACATACGCGGGACCGTCCATCTCGGCGACACGCTCGATGACCTGCCGCGCCTCCACCTGGTCGGCAGGAGCGAAGACGGCGACGGAGGAGAGCGATCGCATGATCGCCAGGTCGTTGAAGATCTGGTGCGTCTTGCCCGTCATCCCGGTCAGGAGGCCGGCGTACCCGCCGATGATCTTGACGGGCAACGCAGGCTGCGCGACAAGGACCCTTATCGAGTCGAGGGCTCGAGCGACGGCAAAGCAGGCGAAGGTCGTGACGAAGGGCACGAAGCCGACGGTCGCGAGGCCCGCAGCCATCGCGACCATGTTCTGCTCCGCGATCCCCGTCTGCAGGTAGCGCTCAGAATGGGCGGCCTCGAACAGCGCCCCTCCCGTCGAGCTGCCGACGTCCCCGTCGAGGACGACGATCCTCGGATCGCTCGACGCGAGTTCGGACAGCGTCTTACCGAGCACCTCGCGGAGCGCGGGTCCAACCTGCGTCACCTCGTCGCCTCCACCGCCGGCCGTGCGTCGTCGATCTCGCGCAGTGCTTTCGCCAGCTCCTCGGCGGTCGGCACCCGGCTATGCCAGGTGAAGTCGTCCTCCATGAAGGAGACGCCCTTCCCCTTCACGGTGTGCGCGACGAGCACCGTCGGAGCGCCGGTGGGACGCCGAGCGTCCTCGAGGGCGGCAGGGAGCGTGGCGAGGTCGTGCCCGTCGGTCTCGACCACCCGCCAGCCGAACGCGCGCCAGCGGTCCCCGAGCTCGTTTGCCGCATACGGCCTGGCGCGTCTCGTCGATCCTGCCTCGCGCCAGCCGAACTGCTGGAGACCGTTGTGGTCGACGATGGCGACGAGGTTGTCGAGGGAATAGCGCTGCGCCACGTGCGCCCCCTCCCAGATGGTCCCTTCGTTGCACTCCCCGTCGCCCACCATGACGAAGGTGGTGAAGTCGCTCCCCTTCAGCTTCGCCCCGAGGGCGACACCCACGGACGCAGAGAAGCCGAGACCGAGCGATCCGGTGGACATGTCGAGGCCCGGCAACGCCGTCATGTCGGGATGACCCTGCAAACGCGAGTCGATCGCGTCGAACGTCATGACCTCCTCGAGCGGGAAGTAGCCCCGGAGTGCCATCACCGCGTAGAGGGCGACCGAGCTGTGTCCCTTCGAGAGGACGAATCGGTCCCGCTGCGGCCACGCCGGGTCGTCGGGGCGTATGCGCAGCACCCGGAAGTAGAGGGCGGTCAGCACGTCGATCGCAGAGAGCGGCCCACCGAGGTGGCCGCCCCGCGCCGTCGCCACCGCCTTCACAACGGCTTGGCGCGCGTCACAGGCGAGCCCCCGCAGATGGGCGGGCTCCTTGGGTGACGTCATGACCCCGAGCGCGCCTCGTAGGACCCGGGCACGACCGATGGCGAGAAGACCGACAGGAGCTCCAACGGACCGGGACCGGTCGACTCGGTCGCATGGAACAGGCCGGCGGGGATGTACACCGAGACGCCAGGCTCAAGGTCGACCGACTCGTGCGGGGTGATCAGCCGCCCGTGCCCCGCGACGATGTAGACCACCTCTTCTTGCGCGTCGTGGACGTGACCGGTGGGGGCAGAGCCTTCGGGGAACGTGGCCACGCCGACCGTGAGATTCCGGGCCGCCGTGTTCTCCGGTCCGACGCAGAGCCGCCAATCCCTCCCCGGGAGGGTATAGAGCGGAGCCTCGTCCCTGTGGACGCGCTCAAGACGCCCGTCGTGCACCGCGGCCTCCATG
>JAJYMD010000187.1 GCA_021787255.1 Actinomycetes bacterium
TCTTCTCTTCGGGGTACTGCCTGGTGACCCGCGGCCGCGTCAGGTGCTCGAAGGTGAGCTTGAAGCCGCCGAAGAATTTGAGCTCCTCGCGGATGTCCGAGAGCACGCCCATTCAGCCCGCCCCTCCGCCGTCTCCGCGCCCTGCGTCCCCGCCACGCACGTCCCTGCCCTGCAGTTCTCTGCCTTGCAGTTCCCCGCCCCCCGCTCGTTCCCCCGCGCGCGCTATCGGGGCGGGAGCAAGGAGCGAGAGCGCGGGGCGCCGAGGTCGGGCCCCGACGGGCTCGAGGAGCGGACGGTGCTCGCCGCGCACCCTTCCGATCGAGAACGCGCGCACGAGGAGGCCGGCGACCAAGAGCGCGCCGACGATGACGCCCGCACCCCACCAGCCGTCGACGAGGAAGCCCGCGACCGCGAGCAGCCAGCCGAGGCTGAGCGGGATCAGGTACTTCCACCCCAATGCCATCAGCTGGTCGTAGCGGAGCCTCGGCAGCGCGGCACGCAGCCACACGTAGACGAAGAGGAAGACGAAGACCTTCGCGAGGAACCACACCGACGGGAACCAGACGTCGAAGGTCGGGATGTGCGGTACCGGGCCGTCGGGACCGCCGAGGAAGAGCGTGACGACGACCCCCGACATCGTGATCACGTTCATGAACTCCGCGAGGTAGAAGAGCGCGAAGCGGATCGAGGAGTACTCGGTGTGGAACCCGCCGACCAGCTCCTGCTCGGCCTCGGTGAGGTCGAAGGGGGGCCGCGTCAGCTCGGCGGTGATCGCGGTGAGGAAGAGGAAGAACGGGACGATCCCGAGGCGGATGATGTTCCAGTCCCAGAACGCCGGCGCCTGCGACTCCACGATCGCGCGCGTCGACAGCGACCCGGTCACGAGGACGACGGTGACGGTCGTGATCCCGAGCGCGGCTTCGTAGGAGATCATCTGCGCCGACGCCCGCACCGAGCCCAAGAGCGGGTACTTGGAGCCCGACGACCAGCCTGCGAGCATGACGCCGTAGACGGCGATCGAGGACATCGCGAGCACGACGAGGATCCCGATCGTCGGGTCCGCGACCTGAAGCTCGAAGGTGTGCCCGGCGACGGTGACGATGCCACCCACCGGGATGACCGTGAAGATGAGCAGCGCGGGAACGAGCGACAGGTAGGGGGCGAGGCGGAAGACCACACGGTCTGCCTGTGCGGGCAGCAGGTCTTCCTTGAAGAAGAGCTTCGTACCGTCCGCGAGCGTCTGCAGGAGGCCCCACGGGCCGGCGCGGTTGGGCCCGATGCGGCTCTGCATGTCCGAGATGAGCTTGCGCTCGAACCAGATCATGAGCATGACCGAGACCAGGAGCACGACGAAGGCGACCAGCACCTTGATCACCACGACCACCCAGACGAACAAGCCGACCCCGTGCGAGTACAACGGGTCGCCGTGGGTCGTGAGGGCGTGGAGCGCGGCGAGCTGCGCGTAGTCGGCACCAGGCGAGCCGATCATCGGACCGACTCCAGCCGGACGTCGACGACGGCTGCAGCGGCGTCGACGAGCGTCGCCGCCACGTTGCGCGTGCCGTCCTGGGCGGGAAGGCCGAAGTCGACGGCCACCACGCCGCGCGGCACGGTCCCGTCGGGCTCGCAGGGCAGGGTGAGCTCACCGCGCGCCGAGCGCACCGTCACCGCGTCGCCGCCGCGGGCGCCGAGCCGGTCGAGGTCGTAGGGGTTCGCCCGGGCGGTCGCCGCGTGGACGAGCGGCACCAAGGACGCGGAGTGCGAGACCGCCGCACCGGAGTCGTAGAGGCGGCGCATGGAGACCAGCCGGAGCGAGTAGCTGTCCGCGGGCGCGACGTGCGGGGCTCGCAGGACGCCTGCCAGCTCCCGGAGGCCTGCACCAGGTGCAGGCGACGCGACGGGCGCGCCGCCGCCCTGCGGCACGAGGCGGGGCCGGTGCTCGTGCGCTGGCTCCTCCGCACCGGGTGGCTCGGCGAGCCCGGCTCGGGGTGGCGCGCCCTGACGTTCCACCGAGTCGACGCCAGGCGTCGCGATCGGGTCGATCGGCAGGATCCTGCGCCGGGCCGCCACGTCGGCGGCACGGTACGGGACGACCACGCCGTCATGGGCGTCGGGCGAACCGAGCACGTCCCCCGTCAGTCCTGCGAAGACAGGAGCGAGCCGCTCGATCTCGTCCCACACCTCGTCGGTCGACGCGAAGCCGAGGTCGGCCCCGAGCGCCGCGGCGAGCTCGGCCGCGATCATCCAGTCGGGCCACGCCTGGCCGGGCGGTACCAGCTTCTGGCCCAGCCGGCTCACCCGACCCTCCACGTTGACCGTGGTCCCGGGCCGCTCGTGCTCGATCGCGACCGGTAGCACCACGTCGGCCCAGTCCGCGACGCCGCCCGTGTGCCCGCTGACCGCGACCACGAGGTCGGCTGCGTCGAGCGCGCGCCGGGCCAGTGCGGCGTCGACGAAGTCGTCGGGCAGGTCCGAGCCCACCACGAGGAGCGCCCGGACCTGCTCACCGCCCGCGCCGTCACCGCCCGCGCCGTCACCGCCCGCGCCGTCCACCTCGCCCCCACCTGCGAGCGACCGCAGGACGCCTGCGGCGTCGAGCCCCCTTCGCTCGGGCACCTTCCCCCATGCCGCAGCGAACCAGTCGCGCCCGGCCTCGAGCGACACCCTGCCCGGGAGGATCCCCGGCGCCATGCCGAGCTCGAGCGCGCCCATCACGTTGCCGCGCCGCAGCGCTGGCAGGAACCGTGCGCGCGGGAGGCGCTCGGCGAGACGGCGCGCGGCAACGGCCACGACGTCTGCGTGCTCTGCGAGCGAGGGGCGTCCGAGCACGACCACGACGCCCGAGCCGTCCCCGTCGCCGCCCGCCACGAGCGCACGGGCGCGCGCGAGGTCCTCGGGGCTCACCGCCGGGCCCTCGGGGTGCGCAGGAGCCGGAGGCATCGCGTCGGCACCGCCGGAGCCGGAGAGCGCCTCTGCGATCGCGAGCACGTCGCCGGGCCTGACGCGCAGCGACACCGCCGCGTCGCGCGTGAGAGCGGTCTTGGCCGGGGACACCTCGACGATCCTGGTCGCGCCCGACACCGCGGCGGTCCGCAGCCGGAGGAACAGCACCGGCAGCTCCTCGCGCAGGTCGCCCGCGAGCATGAGGACCGCGCGGGCGCGGCACGCCTCGTCGATCGACGCGCGCGGCAGCGACAGCACCACCTCGCCGGGGAGGCCGTCGGCGAGCTGCGCGTCGACCGAGTCGGTCCCGATCACTCCCTTGGCGAGCTTGGTCCAGGCGTAGGCGCCTTCGTTCGTGCAGCGCGCGCCGCCGATCAGCGCGACGGCTCCAGCGCCACCCTCTGCGGTCGCCCGCCGGATGCCGTCGGCGACCGCGGCGAGCGCCTCTGCCCAGCCGGAGGCGACCAGCTCGCCGTCCTTGCG
>JAJYMD010000317.1 GCA_021787255.1 Actinomycetes bacterium
CGCGCTGCTGGCAGCAGCCCACCTGCTCGACGCGAGCTCGCCCTTCGGCGTCGCGAACGCCGACGACCTTCCGGGCGAGGCCGGTCTCGCCCTGCTCGCCGGGCACCTCCGGCGCTGCGAGCCGACCAACGCGGCCGTCTGCTACCGGCTTCGCGACTCGCTGCTCGGCGACGAGCCCGTCACCCGCGGCCTGTGCGAGGTCGACCCCGACGGGATGCTCGTCGCGGTCGACGAGCGCCGCCGGGTGACCCCCCTCGCCGCCGGACGGATCGTCGCCGACGACGGGCGGAAGCCCGAAGAGCTCGATCCCGACCAGCTCGTCTCGATGAACCTCTGGGGGTTCAGGGCGGACGTGCTCGACCTCCTCCAAGACGCGGCGGCCGCCGCGGACGGGCACGCCGAGGTGCTCCTGCCTGAGGTGGTCGACGGCATGCTCGCAGAGCGGCGGGCGGGCACGGCGGGCGCGATGGAGGTCCGGGTGCTGCGCGCTCCGGGTCGCTGCATCGGCGTCACCCATCCCGGTGACGTCGCCCTCGTCCAGGCGGAGCTCGCCCGCGAAGTCGCGCGGGGAGACCGGCCCGCGCAGCTGTGGAGCGGGTTGGCGCCCTGCCGGACATGACCGCGGCGGCCCCCGCCGGCCGCGCGTCGGCGAGGTCGAGGCGTCTCGCGGCGGCCGCGGCGCTGAACGGTGCGCTCGTCGTCGCCGAGCTCGTCGCCGGTGTCGCCGCCCGCTCGTCGGCCCTCCTCTCCGACGCAGGGCACAACCTCGCCGACATGGCCGCGGTGGGGCTGTCGCTCGCGGCGGTGCGCTGGGCGCTACAGCCGCGAAGCGAGCTCAGGACCTACGGCAACCACCGCGGGACCATCCTCGCCGCGCTCGCGAACGCGACGGTCCTGGCCGTCGTGACCTGCGCGATCGTCGCCCTCGCCGTCGAGCGGATCCTCCACCCCGTCGCCGTGCACGGCGCGCTCATGTCCGAGGTGGGAGGCGCGGCGCTCGTCGCGAACGGCGCAGCCGCGCTCGTGCTGCACGAGCGGCGACGGGACCTGAACATGGCAAGCGTCGCGTTGCACATGGCCGCCGACGCGGCGTCATCGGCGGCGGTGGTGACCGCCGGCGTCGTCGTGATGGTCGCCGGCCAGCGTGCCGACCTCGCGGACCCTGCCGCCTCGCTGGCGGTCGCCGTGCTCGTCCTCCTCCAAGCGGCGCGAGTCGTGCGACAGAGCGCCGAGGTGCTGCTGGAGTCGACGCCCTCGGACGTGGACCTCGGGAAGCTGCGTGCGGCCATCACCTCGGTCGCAGGGGTCGGAGAGGTGCACGACCTCCACGTGTGGAGCCTCTCGAGCGACTACCGCGCGCTGTCCGCGCACCTGGTCCTCACCGGCCATCCGAGCCTCGAAGATGCCCAGGCGGTGGGCGGCGTCGTCCGCGAGCGTGTGGCCGGACGCTTCGGCATCGCCCACACGACGCTCGAGATGGAGTGCGAGCGGTGTGACGACGAGCACGCCGATCCCTGCGGCGTCGACGAGCCCGTGGCGGTGCAACGCCAGTCCGCGGACTGACGCGTCGGAAGTCCGGCGTCTGCGCTCGACGGCTCCTTGGACGCGGCGAGACCCCGAGTAACCGTCCGGTCTGGACCGTCCAGCTCCTCGGGGCCACGCCTGCGGCGACTCGCGGTCTCAGTTCCCGGAGCCGTGTCGGACAACCCCGATCCCGTCCACCGCGTCGGGAGCTCCAGGGAACCCCCGACCCGTTGTCACGAGCCACCTCTGCTCGAATGCTCCTCTCCCGCCTCCGGCCTTCGCCTTGCGGCCCCGGCCGGTCCCGTCGGTCAGCCTTCCGGCCTCCCGCCAGGGCTCCTGGTTCGGCCTTGCGGCCGGCCGGTCGCTCGTCCGTCGGGCTGCCTCTCGGCCCCTCCGTCCGATGACGGGTTCGATCACTCGAACAATCCAAAGACTGCGCTCCTGCTCGCAGGAACGCAAGAGGGCGAGGGAAAATCCCGAAGTTTTCCCCACGAAAATCGCGCGTGTCCCCAGATCGACCGACGTCGTCCCCAGTCGGGCTCCCGTTCGTCCCCAGACGATCCCCAGCCCTGTCGGAGGCGATGGCGGAGTGGGCGCCGCGGGCACGCTCGGCACGGCCGCACCGGGCGCGCGCCGTACGCTCGTGGACGTGCCGGATCCTTGCGAGACCACGCGGCGCGTCGGCACCACGAGCCCCTCGGAGTGGGACGGCGCGGCCTACGACCGCCTCGCCGACCCCCAGGCGCGATGGGGCCGTGCCGTCCTCCGCCGGCTCGTCCTCGCCGGCGGCGAGACCGTGCTGGACGCAGGTTGCGGGAGCGGTCGGGTCACCGAGGAGCTGCTCGGCCGCCTCCCGGACGGCCGGGTCGTCGCGCTGGACGCGTCGGCGTCGATGCTCGAGGAGGCTCGCCGACGCCTCGGGCGCTGGCGTGACCGGGTCCGCTTCGTCCACGCCGACCTCCTCGACCTCCGCCCCGACGTGCTCGGCGACCGGTTCCCTGTCGACGCGGTGCTCTCGACGGCGACCTTCCACTGGGTGACGGACCACGACCGGCTCTTCAGGAACCTCGCCTCGGTCCTGCGACCGGGCGGCCAGCTCGTCGCGCAGTGCGGAGGAGAGGGCAACCTCAGCGCCCTCCTCGCGGCGGTTCGGTCCCTCGGGGTCGAGCGCGCCGGCACCTGGCTCTACGCGTCCCCGGCCGAGACGGCCGCACGCCTCGGGCGCGCAGGGTTCACCGAGATCGACGTCTGGACGAGCCCGGAGCCGACCCGGTTCGACGACCCCCACCGGCTGGCTGCGTTCCTCTCAGCGGTGATCCTGAGAGAGCACGTCGCCACCTTGACCCCCGAAGAGCGCGGGCCGTTCGTCGAGCGAGTGGTGGCAGCGATGCCCCAGCCGGTCGTCGACTACGTGCGGCTCAACATCGTCGCGAGGCGCCGGGCGTGAGCGTCGGCGTGGGCGCGCACGCACGCCGTGACGATCGCCACCGGGTCTTGTGACGCTCGGCCCTACTCGGGGCCGGCCGGCCGTGCCAACCTGGTCACCGTCGTGGCCGCAGCAGGCGACGACGCCAGCTCCGCGCAGGCAAAGGAGACACCAGGTGCCCGAGATCGTCGTGTCGCATCTCCTCGGCGACCAGTTCGAGGTGGCCGTCCGGGGCCACCGGCTGCGCGTCGACCAGCCGTTGGCCGACGGCGGCCAGGACAGCGCGCCGACGCCAACCGAGCTGTTCGTCTCGAGCCTGGTGGCCTGCGTGGCCTTCTACGCGCGCCGCTACCTCGCCCGTCACCGTCTGCCGGCCGACGGGCTGCGGGCGGAGGCCGACTTCGGCTTCGCTGCGAGGCCCAACCGTGTTGGAGAGATCACGATCCGTCTCCGGG
>JAJYMD010000229.1 GCA_021787255.1 Actinomycetes bacterium
TCCGGGCCGTCTTGGATCATGAGGGCGGTCGGGTCGGCCTTCAGGTTCCAGTACCACTGGGGATTGTCGGGCGCGCCGCCCTTGGACGCGACGAGCGCGTACTCGCCGTCGTGCTCCACGCGCATGAGCGCCCACTTGCGGATCTTGCCGGACTTCGCGCCGCGCGTCGTCAAGACGATGATCGGCAGCCCCGTGTCGCGCAACGTGTTGGCGCGCGTCCCCCCGGAAGCTTCGTACTCGGCGACCTGCTCACGCACCCACTCCGACGACGACGGCTCGTACTCCCCGGTGAGGGGCATGGGAAAGGACCTCCTCTGCTCTTGGTGCTGTCCGCTCGTGCTGCTCGACGAACGCTAGTTTCCCGAACCGCTACCGTGTGCAGACCTGGGGACCGCGCCGAGCCGAGACCGCCCCGAGATGAGCCGAGAGGGAGCCCGGATCGAGCCCAGGAGAGCCGGATCGAGCCCAGCGCGAAGAGACGAGAGACGAGAGAGGTGGCCGTGATGGGAGCCGAGGAGATCCAGCGGGTCGGCGTGGTCGGCTGCGGCCTGATGGGCTCGGGGATCGCCGAGGTGTGCGCCCGGGCCGGACGGTCCGTGATCGTGGTCGAGGCCGACTCGGCGGCGCTCGCACGGGGCAAGAGCAGGATCGAGGCGTCGGTGCGACGCGCCGTGTCGGCCGGCAAGCTCAGCGAGGAGGACGCTCGGGCGACCCTCGGGCGGATCGAGCTCGGCACCGACGTCGGCGCGCTCGGGGACCGCCAGCTCGTCGTCGAGGCCGTCGTCGAGGCCGAGCCCGAGAAGCTCCGCGTCTTCGAGGCGCTCGACAAGGTGGTGGAGGCGCCCGATGCTCTGCTCACGTCCAACACCTCTTCCATCCCGATCATGAAGCTCGCGATGGCCACCCAGCGCCCCGAGCAGGTGGTCGGCCTCCACTTCTTCAACCCGGTCCCCGTCTTGCCGCTCGTCGAGGTCGTCGCATCCCTTCTCAGCTCCGAAGAGGCCATCGGCCGGGCCGAGCGGTTCGCCGAGGACGCGCTGGGCAAGACGGCGATCCGTTCGAAGGACCGGGCCGGGTTCATCGTGAACGCGCTCTTGGTCCCCTACCTGCTGTCGGCCATCCGCATGATGGAGTCGGGATTCGCGACCCCTGAGGACATCGACACCGGCATGGTGAAGGGTTGCGCGCACCCGATGGGACCGCTCGCGTTGACCGACCTCATCGGCCTCGACACGACCATGGCGGTCGCCAACTCCCTCTACGAGGAATTCAAGGAGCCGCTCTACGCGCCGCCGCCGCTGCTCGCGAGGATGGTGGACGCGGGGCTCCTCGGAAGGAAGACCGGCCGGGGCTTCTACGACTACGGCGACGGCGCAGCGAAGGTCGTGCGCTGAGCGCTCGCAGGCAGCCGGCGAGCGGCCCGATAGCGTCGACCCCCGTGCGACGTGCGGGCGCGGCGCCGGTGACGGTCGCGTACTACTCGATGGAGATCGCGCTCGACGATCGGTTGCCGACCTTCAGCGGCGGGCTCGGCGTGCTCGCCGGCGACCACGTGCGGGCAGCGGCCGACCGGGGCCTCCCGCTCACCGCGGTGACGCTCTTGTACAAGCACGGGTTCTTCGTGCAATCGATCGCCGACGGAGAGCAGCGCGACGTGCCCGTCGAATGGTCGCCGGCGACGCAGCTCGAGGAGCTTCCGGTGCGCGCCGCCGTCGTCGTGGCGGGGCGCCGCGTCGAGCTGCGCGTCTGGCGGGCGGTCGTCGAAGGGGTCGACGGGCGCGCCGTGCCGGTGCACTTCCTCGACACCGACGTGCAGGAGAACGCGCCGGAGGACCGGAGGATCGGCGACCGCCTCTACACGAGCGACCGCTTCGACCGCCTGCGCCAGGAGGCGGTGCTCGGGCTCGGCGGCCCGCTCGTGCTCGACGCCCTGGGCTACCAGGGCATCCAGGTCCATCACCTGAACGAGGGGCACGGCGCCCTCGTGCCCGTCGCGCTGCTCGCACGGCGCGCGGCGGGTTTCGACCCGTCCGGGGCGCTGTCCGCAGGACTCGTCGGGGGGCTCGCCGGAGCAGGGGAGGCAGACCTCGAGGCGGTGCGCTCCATGTGCGTGTTCACGACGCACACTCCGGTCCCTGCCGGCCACGACCGCTTCGCGCCAGAGATCGCGCAGGCGGTCCTTGGCAAACCGGTGCTCGACGCGCTGGCCCAGCTCCGCTGCCTCGAGGCCGACGGCACGTTGAACATGACCATCCTCGGGATGCGCTGCTCGGGCTTCGTGAACGGCGTCTCGCTGCGACACCGCGAGGTGACGCGCCGCATGTTCCCCTCCCAGAGGGTCGAGGCGGTGACCAACGGCGTGCACAGCGCGACGTGGGCTGCACCTGCGACCGCAGCCCTGTTCGACCGGCACCTGCCGGGGTGGCGCCAGGACAGCCAGCAGCTCCGCTACGCACTGGACCTGCCGATCGCGGGCCTGCAGGCGGCGCACGAGCAGAGCAAGAAGGCGCTGTGCGCCGAGGTGCGCCGGCGCGCCGGCGTGGCGCTGCGGCCGGACGTGCTCACCATCGGGATCGCACGCCGCTTCGCCGCGTACAAGCGCAACGACCTCGTGCTCTCGGACCTCGACCGGCTCGCCGCGATCGCCAGGAGCGCCCCGCTGCAGATCGTCTTCGCCGGCAAGGCGCACCCTGACGACGGGGAGGCGAAGGCGATGATCGAGCACGTGGTGTCGGCGGCCCGCACGCGCCGTAGTGGCGTCAAGATCGCCTTCGTCGAGAACTACGGGATGCAGCTCGGCCGCCTGCTGTGCGCGGGGAGCGACGTCTGGCTCAACACGCCGGCCCCACCCAACGAGGCCTCTGGCACGAGCGGCATGAAGGCGGCGCTGAACGGGGTGCCGAGCTTGAGCGTCCTCGACGGCTGGTGGCTCGAGGGGTGGATCGAAGGCGTCACGGGGTGGGCGATCGGGACGCCTGCTGACGGCCCCACAGAGGCCACGGGCGGCGAAGGAGAGAGACCTGGGACAGGCGACGCAGGCGGTGCACGTGACGCCGACCTGCTGTACCGGGCGCTCCAAGAGGTGGTCGCTCCCGCCTACTACGAGGAGCGCGACGCGTTCGCGGTGATGGGGCGCCACGCGATCTCGCTCAACGCCTCCTTCTTCTCGGCGCACCGGATGGTCGACGAGTACGCCCGGCGCGCCTACCGGCCGGCGTGCGGCGCCTGAGCCCGCCGCCGGCTCGTGGAGGACATCGTGGCAGAGGACATCGTGGCAGAGGACATGGCGGAAGGCCGGGGAGCCCAGGCGGGAGGCGGCACGGCGGAAGGCCGGGGGAGGGACGCCCTGGAGCGGGAAAAGCGCGCCGCTGCGCATGCCGCGGCGGGGCTGGTCGAAGACGG
>JAJYMD010000477.1 GCA_021787255.1 Actinomycetes bacterium
GGCGGCTCCATGCACCTCACGAGCGTGGCGCACCGGATGATGGGTTCCTACGCGATCGTCGGCGCGCACCTGACGATCGCGAACGGTGCAGCGTGGTCCTCCAAGCTTCGCGGCACCGGAGAGGTGTCGGTCTGCTTCTTCGGCGACGGCACCACCAACATCGGCGCCTTCCACGAAGCGCTGAACCTCGCCGCCGTCTGGAAGCTTCCGGTCGTGTTCGTCTGCGAGAACAACCGGTGGATGGAGTACACGCCGATCGCGTCGGTGACCGCGGTCGCACACCCCGCGGCAGACCGCGCGCGTGCGTACGGGCTCGACCCGGTGCTCGTCGACGGCAACGACGCGGACATGACGTACGCGGCCGCGAGCGAGGCGATCGAGCGTGCCCGTGGTGGTGCCGGCCCCAGCCTGGTGGAGGCGGAGACGTACCGTCACGGCGGCCACTCGAGAGCCGACCCCGGCAAGTACCGGCCCGAAGAAGAGGTGGAGGAGTGGCTCGCGCGCGACCCGATCCCGCGCTATCGCGCTCGCCTGCTCGAATCGGGCGTCGACGAGGCGGTCCTTCGGCGCGTCGAGGAGGCGTCGCAGGCGGCGGTCGACGCCGCGACGCGGGAGGCCGAGGCGAGCCCGTCTCCCGACCCGTCGCTCGTCTTCTCCAACGTCTGGGCGGATGGAGGCTCGTCGTGGCGGAGATGACCTATCGCGACGCGGTCGCGCACGGGATCGCCCAGGAGATGCAGCGAGACCCGACGGTCGTGCTCCTCGGCGAGGACGTCGGCGCGGCCGGCGGTGTGTTCAAGGCGACCGTGGGGCTGGTCGACCGCTTCGGTCGGGACCGCGTGGTGGACACTCCGATCTCCGAGCAGGCGATCCTCGGCGCAGCGATGGGTGCCGCGATGACCGGGCTTCGTCCGATCGCGGAGGTCATGTTCTCCGACTTCTTCGCGGTCTGCTGGGACATCGTGGCGAACCAGATCGCGAAGACGCGCTACATGACCAACGGGCAGGTTGCGCTACCGCTCGTCATCCGCTCTGCCAACGGCGGCGGGGTGCGCTTCGGTGCCCAGCACTCCCAGAGCGTGGAGAACTGGGCGATGGCGGTCCCGGGCCTGAAGGTCGTCGCGCCCTCCACCCCCCGGGACGTCGTCGGGCTGCTGGCGGCCGCGGTGAGGGACCCCGACCCCGTCCTCTTCTTCGAGCAGAAGTCGCTGTACCCGACGAAAGGGGAGGTTCCCGACGGGGAGATCGCAGACGAGCTCGGCACCGCCGCCGTGCGGCGTCACGGAAAGGACGCGACCGTCGTGGCCCTGGCCGCGATGGTGCCCCGCGCGATGGAGGCGGCCGACGCCCTCGCCGCCGAGGGCGTCGAGGTCACCGTCATCGACCTCAGGTCCCTCGTACCCCTCGACGTGACGACCCTGTCGGCGTCCGTGGCGGAGACCGGCCACCTCGTCACGGTGGAGGAGAACCCGCGGCTGTGCGGCTGGGGAGCCGAGGTCGCGTCCATCGTCGCCGAGGAGCTCCTGTTCGATCTCGACGGGCCGATCGTGCGGGTGACGACGCCGCACGTCCCCCTGCCGGCCGCAGACGCTCTGGAGGACGCGGCGATGCCGTCCGTCGCGCGGATCGTGGACGGCGTCCGCCGTGCCCTCCGCTGATCCGCTCATCCGCCGGCCGCTCATCCGCCGGCCACTGGTTCGCGCATCCGCTGAGCCGAACCGCCGGTCCGCGCATGCGCGGATCCGCCGAGCAGCGAGGAGCGTGGATCCGCCCGCCGGCGTCAGCGGATCCGCTGTTCCGCCCGCCGGCGAGCCCTGACCCTCGTCGTGTCCGACGCGTGTCAGGACGACCCGCCGGCATCGGACCACCCGCCGTGGTGGAGCCGCTCGGCGACCCCGGGTCGGGGGCGGTCGAGCGACGCGGACCGGAGGTCGTTGCCGTCCGGGTAGCCGAGAAGGACGGCGCCGAAGAGCCGCCATCCCTCCGGCACTCCGAGTGCGTCGAGCACCGCGCGCTCGGACCGAAAGTTGCCGAGGAAGCAGGCGCCGAGGCCCTCGGAGGTGGCGCCCAGCAGGAGGGTCATGACGCCGAAGGCCGCGTCGGCGAACCAGTAGGGCACCGGCCACGCGTCCTCCGCACGGCCGAGGCCGAGGTCGGAGGCCGCCGCGGCCTTGTCCTGCTCGGAGTAGCGAGCGAGGTAGGCCGCCGGGGAGGCGACGGCGACCGCGACCACCGGAGCCCGGGAGAGCCCTGGCCAGCGTCGAGAGCTCGTCCGCCACGCGTTGGTCGTCGCGGCGTCCCAGTAGCGCGACGTCTCTGCCGGCCCACGGAGCACCACCCAGGCGGTCCCCGCGGTGTTGCCGGCGGTCGGAGCACGCAGAGCGTCCCGTAGAAGCTGGTCGAGGACCCCGGCGGCCACGGGGCGTTCGGAGAAGCTGCGCACCATGCGCCTGGCGGCCACAGCGTCGTGCAGGTCCACGCGCACGAGTCTGCCAATCGCCGCAGCCCAGCACCGCCCCCAACCCGTCCCCGCTTCCGCCCCCGGCCTTCGCACCGCCCCAGGCCGTCGCACCCGGCCTCTCCGGCCGCACCCCGCTTCCGCCCGCGGCCTTCGCACCCCACCACGTCGGCCACGGTGACCGATTGTCGACCGGGCGAGTAAGGTATTGGCCATGACCACTCCTCGCGAGCTTCTGGCCCAGGCGAAGGCCGCCATTACAGAGGTGGAGCCCGGCGCGGCCGCGGAGCGCCTCGGTGTCGCCGCCTTCCTCGACGTGAGGGAGCCCGACGAGTACGAGCAGGGGGCGATCCCCGGCGCGATCCACCTGCCCCGTGGCAATCTCGAGTTCTCGGTGGAGGGCCGGATCCCCGACAAGACGCTGCCGGTCGTCGTCTACTGCGCCGGCGGCGCAAGGTCCGCGCTCGCGGCCAAGACGCTCGTCGACCTCGGCTACAAGGACGTCGTCTCGATGATCGGCGGCTTCAACCGCTGGAAGGACGAGGGCCGCGAGTGGGCCGTGCCGCGCACGCTCACGAGCAGCCAGCGGAACCGGTACCACCGCCACCTCCTCCTGCCGGAGGTGGGGGAGGGTGGACAGCAGAAGCTGCTCGACTCGAAGGTGCTGCTGCTCGGCGCGGGCGGCCTCGGCTCCCCGGCTGCGCTCTACCTCGCGGCAGCTGGGGTGGGCACGATCGGGATCATCGACATGGACGTCGTGGACGAGTCGAACCTCCAGCGCCAGGTCCTGCACAACATGGACCGGATCGGGGAACGCAAGGTCGACTCGGCGAAGAAGACGTTGAGCGCGATGAACCCCGACGTCGTCGTGGAGACGTTCGACGTCCGGCTGGGTGCCGACAACGTGCTCGAGATCTTCGACGGCTACGACCTCG
>JAJYMD010000031.1:0-1178 GCA_021787255.1 Actinomycetes bacterium
GCCGCCGCCGGCGACCTCGACGATGCGCACACGGCGCGAGAACGAGTCGTGGTACGACGAGACGAGGCGTTGCACCGAGGCCGCGGCGGCGGCGTCCGCGTCGTGGAGCAGGACGAGCACCTCGAAATCGTCGCAGGTCTGCGCGGCGAGGCAGAGCAGCGCCTCTTGCAGCGTTGCCTCCCGCCGCCCCTGCGTGCGCACGAGCACCGAGAGGAACGGCTCGGGTGCCGCTGGGCCGGCGTCTTGCAGACGCCTGGCGCGCGCCGTGGGCTCCGCGGGGTCAGGCGGGCTCGTTTCCCCGGCGCGGCGGTCGGTCCAGCCCGAGGCGACGTAGGCGCGCACGAGCCGATCGACGTGGGCTCCGGGCGCTGCCGACTCGCGGAGCCCGCGAAGCAGCGCGCCGAGCGGAGTCGTCCGCTCGAGCGGTGCGGCATCCTCGGGGAAGTGCTGGTCGGACTCGTCGCTCGTGAGGTCCTCGGCGCCGGACTCCTGCCACCCGTGCGCCGCCATCGTCACCCTCAGCGAGCGGTCCGAGAAGTGGCGGACGTAGTCGGAGGCGAGCGTGCCCGTCGGGGTGACGTCCCAGCGCCCGATGAGGAGCTTCGCAGCGACGTCGAGGTGCGTCACGTTGGGGGATGCAAGGAGCAGCGGCACGTTCCCGAGCCGGGCGCACAGCGTCTGCAGCCCTGCGAGGTAGTCGTCGAGGCGCTCGACGCGGTTGAGCGCGTCGCCGATGCACACGGCGGCAACCAGCCTCCCGCCGAGTGCGTCCGCGAGGCGGCCGCCGATCGCGCGCGGATCGGACGGGTCGCCCCCGAGCACTTCGGTGCCCCCCCGCAAGGATGTGCTCAGCTCGAGGTCTTCGCGCAAGGCGAGGTGTGCGAGCCCGAGCCGCGCGGCGACGCCGGCGGAGCTGCCGCCGTCGAGCGCGAGATCCACGAGGACCCCATCGGCGGCCGGTGCACGCGTGAAGAGCCTCGCGAGAGCGGAGAGGACTCTGTCGGTCCCAAAGGCCGCTGGCGCCGGAGAGGTCACCGGCCGCTGGCCGCGGGCAAGCACGCTCGGGCGGCCACGGGAGCCATCGTAGGGGAGCGCCCCCGCTGCACGCTCATGGTCTGCGGATCCGACCCCCGAGCCGGCCGAGGGCGACGAGCGCGCTCTGGAGCAGCCCTCGCCGT
>JAJYMD010000031.1:1188-3382 GCA_021787255.1 Actinomycetes bacterium
CGCACCGAAGCTGCTCCCCGGCGCGCGAGCGCGCCGAGCTTCGCGGCCAGCGGCTCGGCCGCGGACGCGGACGCGGACGCGGGCGCGGGCGCGGGCGGCGACGAGTCGTCCGGCTCGCAACCGCCGTAGGGCTCGAGCGCGACCGGCTCGTACGGCTCGTCGAGCAGCACCGGTCGCCAGGTGGACTCGTACGAGGTGCGTCGCTCGACCGAACCGAGGATCTCGAGGTAGCGCCTTGCCTGGGTCCACGGGCCGAACCTGAGCAGTGCGTCGCGCCGAGCGCGCGCGCCGAGACGGTGACGGAGGGCGTCGTCGCCGAGAAGCGTCGCGACCGCGTCCGCCCACTCCTCGGCGCAGGCGGCGAGCATCCCGTTCACCCCGTGCTCGACGACCTCTTCGAACGCCTGCGTCGGCGACGCGATGGTGGGCGTGGCGCTGAGCGCGGCTTCGAGCCACTTGATCGCGCTCTTCGCGTCGTTGAACCGGCTGTTCGGCGCGAGCGGGGCCAAGTTCACGTCGAGCGCAGCCAGCAGGGCGGGCAGCGACGTCCACGGCTGGAACGGGACGATCCGAAGACGCTCCCCGAGACTGCGGGCTGGGTCGCCCGGCGTCAGCTTCCCGACGAGCCACAGCTCGGCGTCGGGGACCTTGGCGACTGCGCTCACGACGGCTTGCTCGATCATCGCCCAGTCGTGGTCGTGGGTGTCGGTGCCGCTCAGGTACCCCACCCGCAGGGCGCCAGGGGCTGCTCCCTTGCGGAGCGCTCGGTCGGCGAGCCTGCTCATCACGACACCCGCGCCGTTGGGGAACCGGAAGGACGGGAGGCCGGTGACCTCGAAAGCGTGGTCGCACAGGCGCTGGGTGCTTCCCACGAACGCATCGCACATCTCCATGGTCGTGCGGTACCGGTGCACCCCCTGCAACCACAGCGAACGCTCGTCTCCGGTGAGGATCTCGAGCGCGGGGATCTCGGGCTCGAGGGCAGGATCGAAGATGAGGTCGTCGACGTCGAAGACGACCGGGGTCCTCCGGCGGTGGAGATCGTCGACGAGCTCGCGGACCTGGTGCGTTGCAGGCACGCGATAGAGGACGACCACGTCCGCGCGTGCGGCGAGCTCGACGACGTCGGGATGGCGGTAGTGACGGACGTCCGCATGGACGCCGAGGAGACCGAGCGCCTCGGCAGGAAGGTGGGCCCGGTACCTGAGGGGCGCCCCGTCGATGCCGACTGCGAAGAGCACGCGCCGGACTCGTCCACTGTCTTCCCGCTGGTGGGCAACGGGGTGCGCAAGGCTCTCCGCGTACAGCTGCTCGAGGCGGTCGCAGTGCGCCGTGACCGGCGTGAGCTCGACGCCGCGTGCCGCGCGTGCGAGCTTGTGGAGCACGGTGCGGTCCCCGGCCAGCTCCGCCATCGCCGAGGCGAGCGCTTCGGGGTCGTCCTGGGGGACGACGAGGCCGTTCACCCGGTCGGTCACGACCTCCTCGGGCCCGAGGCAGGCAGTGGTCACCACCGGCACGCCCCTCGCGAGGGCCTCCCTGGTGAGGATCGAGTACGTCTCCTGCATGACCGAGGCCACGACCAGGGCGTCGGCGTCCGAGAGCACGTCGCCCAGCGCGCCGGGAGCGAACGCCGGGTGGGCGCGGACGTTGCGCGCCGCATCGCCGAGCTCGTCGCCGGCACTCGAGAGCGACACGTCGTCGACGCCGTAGAGGTCCGCCGACCACCCTGGCACCCCGGCGAGCAAACCGAGTGCCTTTCGGAGCACCGGCAGCCCCTTCATGGGATCTTGTCCTCCCGCGAAGACGAACCTGACGTCGCGCGCGGCGGCCGTCCGGCGTGCCGAGAGCGTCTCGAAGGCGTCGGCGCGGGCTGGCGAGGCGCCCTCCCCACCGGTCTCCGAGGGTGAGGGAGGAGCCTGGGGCGGCCGAGGTCCCTCCACAATGTCGACGGGGTTGTCGAGGACGACCAGCTGCTCGGGCGGGAGCCCGTTCGCCAAGAAGACCCTCGCTGCGATCGGCGAGACGGCGATCACCCGGGCCGCGCGCCGCAGGGCACGCGTCGTGAACGTCGTGCGCTCGTCGAGCCACGGCCGGTCGACCGAGCACGGGCACACACCTTCGACGACAACGGGGCAGCAGGGGTGTTAGTCGCGGTCGCAGAGGAACTGCCTGGCGCACCACCACCAGAAGTCGT
>JAJYMD010000108.1 GCA_021787255.1 Actinomycetes bacterium
AAGGGGTGCTGCTGGCCCTGCTCGCCCGGGAGCGGGACGGCGAGGGCCAGCGCGTCGACGTGTCCATGTTCGACTCGATGCTCCACCTCCAGATGCAGGAGGCGTGCATGCAGATGAACCGCGGATGGGAGGTGAACTGGGCGAGGATGCCGCTGTGCGGCGTCTTCCCGACGCGAGACGGCGCCGTGTGCATCGTCGGCGCCTTCAAGGAGAACCCGCTCAGGGACATCTGCCAGGCGCTCGGGATCCCGGACCTGTCGCTCGACGAACGGTTCTGCACCCACGAGGCGCAGGTGGCCCACCGCGCCGAGCTGCAGGCGCTCTTCGCGACCCGGTTGGAGAGCGAGCCCAGCGCATACTGGGTGGAGAGGCTCGAAGCCCAGGACGTTCTGTGCGCCCCGGTCCTTACGCTCGCAGAGGCGCTCGCGCACGAGCACACCCGTGCCAATGGGATGGTGACCGTGATGCGCCACCCGGTCGCGGGCACAGTGCGCTGCCTGAGCGCGCCGATCCACATGGCGCGCACGCCTGCCCGGGTCTTTGCCCCTCCCCCCATGCTCGGCGAGCACACCGAAGAGGTGCTGGAGTCGCTCGGCTACTCCCCGGGCGACCTCGAGCGGCTGCGGGCGGCGGGGGCCCTCGGATGAGCGCGGTTCGGTCGGTGACGCTCGAGCCCGGGGTGTGGAGCGTCGTGCCGACCCCGTTCAGGGGCCCAGACGACGAGCTCGACGAGGAGAGCCTGGTCACGCTGGCGTCCTTCTACGAGCGCGTCGGCGTCGCCGGCCTCACCGTGCTCGGGGTGTTCGGCGAGTCGGCGCGGCTCTCGATGGCCGAGCGTCGCAGGGTGCTCCAGGTGGTCGCGAACAGCTCTGCGCTCCCTCTCGTGGTGGGGATCACGGCGCTTGCGACCGCACCGGCCGTCGAAGAGGCAGCCACGCTCGCAGCTGCGGCCGAAGGCCGCGTGGTGGCGATGATGGCTCAGGTGGGCTGTGCCGACGCGCGGTGCCTTCGCACGCACTTCCGCCGCCTCCACGAAGCCACCGGTCTGGCCGTCGTGGTCCAGGACTATCCGCAGGCCAGCGGCGTCACGGTCGGCCCCCGAGTCCTTGCCGACGCGCTGAAAGGGGAGCCGTGGGTCGCCGGGGTGAAGGCCGAGTCCCCGCCGACGGCGCTCGCCGTGGGGCACCTGGCGATGGCGCTGCGCGAAGTTCCGGTCTTCGGCGGTCTGGGCGGCGTCGGGCTGCTCGACGAGCTGGCCGCCGGGGCCGCGGGTGCGATGACCGGGTTCTCGTTCCCCGAGGGGCTGCGTGACTGCGTCGCCGCCTACGGCGAAGGGGGCTTCGCGCCAGCGCGGGCGGCGCTGCTGCCGTACCTGCCGCTCGTCTGCTTCGAGCAGCAGCCGGGCATCGGCCTCGGCATCCGCAAGGAGGCGCTCCGGCGCCGCGGGCTCCTGCGCGAGGCGTTGGTCCGGGCGCCGGGGACCCCGATGCCGAAGGAGCTCTCCGGGCAGCTGGATCGCCACATGGAGGCCGCCTCGTCAGCGGCGCTGGGACCCGCGCGCCCGCCGGCGCGTGGGACGATGCACGCGTGAGCTCCGGGATCTCGGGGCGGTCGTCGCGCGGCTGCGCGCACTGTGCTCACCCCACGAGCGACTCGACCTGCTTCGCGAGCTTGTCCTCGATCTCGAAGTTCCAAGCGGTCTCCGCGACGTCCACGACGAGAAAGAGATCCGAGATGAGCAGCGTCTCGAGCGCCATCACCCCGAGGTGCTCGAGCCACTTGCCGATCCCGATCCGCACGGTGAAGTCGTCGGGCGTGCCCGACAAGAGGATCGACAGTGCACGGTCGGCGTCCACCACGCCTCGCAGGAACCCGCCCTTCTTCGCTTGGAGCACCGTGCCCTGAGCGCTCGGCGCGGACGCCTGCACGGTGAAGCCGTCGGACTCGAGGTACGAGGAGAGCTTCTGCTGGAGCTGCGCAAGATCCGTGCCCTTCCTCTGGAAGTGCATCACCTTCTCGCCGACCATCGTTCCTCCTTCGAGTGGCGCGCTCCACCGCGAGGCGGAACCGCAGACCGCTGCGGGCGGCCGGTCCGATCGTACCCAGGGGAGCCCGAGACGTCGAGGCGGCCCCCCGGCCCCGCCGCGGCCGGCCAGCTGAGAGGCCGCGGCCGGCCAGCTGGGAGGCCCCGGCCGCGGAGCTCGTCGGGCGCCTACGAGCCTACGACCAGTGCCAGCTCGCAGGTGTGATGGTGCCGATCGGGTTCTGCGGCGTGACGCCCTTCAGCCCCTTGTGGATCTCGGTGATCGAGGTCGCGAAGTTCGGCTGCCACATCACGGGGAGCTGCTTTGCAAGGTAGTTCTCGGAGGTTGTGAGCTTCACGTTGGACAGCTGGGTCTGCCTGATCAGCCTGTCGGCGGTCGGCGACGAGTAGCTCCCGAAGTTCGTGAACGCTCCGGAAGAGAAGAGAACCGGCTCGGTCGGGTACCCTGTGTCGACGTAGCCGTTGCCCCAGTTGGCCATCTCCCAGGAGCATCCCTTCGGGCACGGCGTGGCCGTCCCGAGCACCGAGTCGACGGTCTCGGAGCTGAGCGACACGTGGATGCCCGCCGTCGACCAGCTGGCTTGCTCTGCGTCCATGACGGCCTTGAGCTCCGGTGTGCCCCCGGCGTAGACGACGTCGAGCGCAAGCTTGGTCCTCTTCTTGATGCCCGCGCCGCAGTGGTGGGAGCCGGTGCCGGGCTTGACGCACGTGTCGATGCCGCCGGGGACGACCTTCCAGCCGTGGGAGCGCAGGAGCTCGACGGCCTTCGCCGGGCTGTAGGGGTAGGGGTTCGACTTCTCCAGCTTGCTCGCGTAGGGGTTCGGCGGCAGGATCGGGACCGGCCCGTAGTCGGGCACCGCGTAGCCCTTGGCGACCGTTCTCACGTAGAGCGGCTGATCGACGAGGCGTTGCATCGCCTGGCGGAAGTACAGCTCGGAGAAGATCTTGCCGGCCTCACCCCCGTCCCCGGTCGACTTGAAGTTGTAGGGGATGAAGCTGATCCGAAAGCCGTTCAGCGGGACGATGTCGAATGTCGCCGCGATCCGCGGGTTGTTCTTCCCTCCTACGAGCGGTGTGCTGGTGGGAGAGGTGACGTCCTCGGCCGGCAGGTAGCCCACGTCGATCTGCCCGGTGGCCAACGCGTTGAACTCTGCTTCGCTTGTCGTGAAGGGCTTCTCCACGAACTTCTTGAACGTGGGCTTGTTCGGTCCCGAGTAGGACCGGTTCGGCTCCATCGTCACGTCGCCTGTCGGCGTGAACGACGTGAGGTGGAAGGGGCCGTCGACCACCTGCCACAGGGGGTTCGTGGCGTAGGTCGGCAAGGCGTCGTTCGTCGCGGAGGGCTTTGTCGGGTCGAACCCGGCCTGCTTGGAGAGGAAGCTGTAGACCGCGGCGCACTTCGCGTCGGCGGTGCCGAACGGCGCCGCGGCGCAGCCACCCGATCCCGCCCGGGCCGACGTGGAGGTCTTTGTCCAGGCGAGCGGCATCGGCACCGGCTCCCACAGCTGGTCGTTGGTGAACCAGTTCGGGTTGACCTGCCGGGTCAGCGTGAAGACGAGGGTCGAGGGTGTCTTCACTGTGATCGATTTGATCGTTGTCGGGATCGAAAGTCCGCCCGGGACGTAGTTCCCATAGCCTGTCTTCTCGGCGTGCAGCATGTTGAACCAGAAGAGGACGTTCTCGGCGTCGAGCTTGGCGCCGTCCGACCAGCGGTAGCTCTTCAGCCTCACGGTCACGCGCGTGTCGTGGTCGGAGTAGACGGGCGGCTGGGCGAGCGACAGTGTCGGGTTCAGCTTCTCGGTCAGTGTCTTGCCGCCGAAGTAGTACAGCGGACGGAACATGAGGCTCTGGAAGTCGTAGAGGTTCATGATCGTGTCCACTGCGCCGCCGTAGAACGGCAGGATGTAGTTCGGGGTGGTCTGCGGCGGCTCTGCCCACGTGACGACTGTGTGTGTCGTCGCGGCCCCGCTCTGGGTGGGGCCGGTCACGACGCAGCCGATCGCCGCGATCGCCGCTGCTGCGAGCGCGCAGCCGACGCGGTGTGCCGCATGCTTCGGAGCGGACATGTCCTTCGTTCTCCTTCCCTGTTCCCCTGCATTCTCTTCCACTGACGCGCTCTTCTTCAAAAGCACGCGTCGTGAGGCCCGCAGTCGGCCAGTGCCTCTGCCGGCACGTCAGGACCTGAGGAGCGCCTCGCGTCCGGAGGGGCCGACGAGGAGGGCCTCGAGGCCCGGCGTCTCGGAAGCCAAGACCGCGACGTCGGCGCCGATCGCGCCGAGCGTGCGCTGGAGCAGCGCAGGCTCGGGCGACAAGACGTGGAACCGCACGAGGCGGACGCCCTTCGGGGCGCGTTCGGCGGGGTGGATGGTCGCGCCCCAGTCGATGAGGAACGGAAGGATCGCAAGCCTGTCTCCTTCGTCGGGAAGCGTCGACATCCGCCAGCGCACCTCCTCGCCGCCGGGGGCGCGCCGGGTGTGGGTGGTGACCTCCGTGTATGCGGCCCCGGCGGCACGCGCGTCGCGCACCGCGGCCTCGATCCGGTCGGGCGCCGCCGCCCATGCCCGAAGGGCGGGCGCGCGCAACGAGGCGATGCCGTAGGGAGGCGGTGAGGCGTCGAGCTGGGAGGGATCCGGGGCGATCACCTCGAGGTAGGTCCTCTCGCCGAGCGAGAGGAGCGCGTTGTGGGTGCCGAGGCCGAGGTGCTGGCCGCCGTAGCGGGGGCGCACCCCGGTGAGCCGCTCGATCTCGTCGGTGCCGAGCTCGAGCTCCGAGCACCCGTAGAGAAGGTGGTCGACGGTCGCGTGCACGCGGGGCTTCAGCGGTTCCTGGCGAAGGTGCCGACCGCCTCGGCCAGCAGCTTGCCGGTGCGGGGGTCGGCGAGCTCGGCCCTCGCGCGACCGAACCGGCTGCCCACCTGGGTGACCCGACCGCGGACCTCGAGGCGGGCGATCGGCACCGGGCGCAGGTAGTCGACTCGCAGGTCGATCGTGCTCCAGTCCGTCCCGGTCTCCTCGATCAGCGCGAAGCTCGCCGCGGTGTCGAGCATGGTGGCGACGACGCCGCCGTGCACGACGCCGCCGCCGATGGAGTGCTCGTCGCTCGGCGTCGCGTCGAGGACCACGCCCTCCTCGGCAGCACGCGCCCGGAGCTCGAGGGTCCGATGGACCGCCGAGGTGTCGAGGAGGTGCTGGAGCTCCTCAGCGCGCATCGGGGATCACCACCACCTTGCCGATCGCACGGCGCTCCTCCACGTCTGCCAACGCCTCGCGGACCTGGGAGAGGGGGTAGACGGCGTGGACCACCGGCTCGAGGGTGCCGGCGTGCACCTGGCGGACGAGCTCCTCCAGGTCCTCACGGGTCCACCCGTCCGACCCGAGGATCGAGAGCTCTCTGGTCCACACGTAGCGCAGGTCGGTCTCGACGAGGAAGCCGCTGCTCGCGCCGCAGGTCACGAGCCGGCCGCCCCGCCGCAGCGCGCGTACGGATTGCGGCCAGGTGTCCCTTCCGAGGTAGTCCACCACGACGTCCGCGCCGACCTTGGCAGTGAGCGCCCACACCTGCGAGCCGAAGTCGCCACCGGAGGTGTCGACGAGCTCGTCTGCGCCGAGCTCGCCGAGCTTCGCGAGCTTGTCCTTCGACGACGAGCAGGCGATGACCCGCGCCCCCGCCGCCTTCGCGAGCTGGATGCAGCCGACGCCCACGCCGCCCGCAGCGCCCAGCACGACCACCGTCTCGTTCGCCGCGAGCGCGGCTCGTTGGAAGAGCATGCGCCTCGCGGTGCCGTAGGCGATCGGGAGGGCCGCGTAGCGGACGGCCGCCGCCTCGCCGTCGGCAGGGAGCGGGATCGCGTTCTGCGCGGGCGCGACGGTGAACTCGGCGAGGCCTCCCCAGAGATCTTCTCCGAGCGCCTTGCGGTTGACCGAGGGGTCCAAGAGGACGACGGTCCCGAGAGGCGGCGCGCTGGCACCCTCTCCGAGCGCGTCGACGACGCCGACGACGTCTCCGCCGGGGACATGAGGCAGGTCGATGTGGACGCCGGGCATGCCGCGGCGCACGAAGACGTCGAGCATGTTGAGCGCGCAGGCCAGCACACGGACTCGGAGCCACCCGGCTCGGGGCTCGGGCACGTCGGCCCAGTCGTAGGAGAGGTTCTCCGGGCCGCCGTGGGCGGTCACCAGCGCAGCGCGCATGCGGCTCATGGCCGCTCCTCTGCGAGCTTCGCCGCTCGCTCCTCGAGCGTCGGACGGTCGAGCTTGCCTGCGCCGGTCAGCGGGAGCTCTGTGACGAGCTCGATCACCCGAGGGTAGGCGTAGTGCGGGCCGATGGAGTGGAAGAAGGCGGTGAGCTCCTCGGCGCTCGCCGCGCCGGGAGCGCGCAGCACGACGAAGGCGATCGGCACCGCACCCTTGACCGGGTGCGGTGCGCCCACGACCGCGACGTCGCGCACCTTTGGGTGGCGCAGGAGGAGCTGCTCGACCTCCTTCGGGTAGACGTTCTCGCCCCCGACGTTGATGAGGTCGTCGGCACGGCCCACGAAGTAGTAGTAGCCGTCGGCGTCGCGGCGCATGAGGTCCCGGGTCGCGAGCCATCCGTCGCGGATCCGTTCCGCGGTCACCTCCGGGAGCCCGTAGTACCCGGGGGTGACGCCGGGGTTCTTCACCCAGAGCTCACCGACCTCGCCGACCGGCACCTCGGTCTCGCCGTCGAGCCCGCGCAGCTGCACCTCGCAGCCGGGGATCGGGATCCCGACCGAGCCGAGCTTGTTGATCCCCCAGCGCGGCGTGATGAGGACGTCGGGTCCCCCCTCGGTCAGTCCGTAGCCTTCGGCGATCGGGGCGCCGAACACCTCCTGGAAGCGCTCGAGGAGATCGACGGTCACCGGGGCGGAGCCGGCGCTCGCGAAGCGCACCGAGGACACGTCGCATCGGGACAGCTCCTCGGTCTCTTCGAGCAGCATCCGGTACATGGCCGGTACGCCGCTCAGGTACGTGACCTTGTAGCGGTCGATCGCCCGCAGGACGGCGACCGGGTCGAAGCCGGGGAGGACGACGCACCGGCCGCCGGCGAGCAGGATCGCCTTGAGGGTCATCGCGGCGTTCTTGTGGAACAGCGGTGCGGCGAGGAGCGCGACGTCCGTCTCGTCGAAGAGGTAGATCTTGCGCAGGACGTCCGCGCACCAGACCTGGCCGCCGTGGGTGAGCGGGACCCCCTTGGGCCTGCCGGTCGAGCCCGACGTGTACGGCTGCATGCAGATGGTCTCCGGTCCGTAGGGCGGTACCGTGGGGAGGCGCTCGGCGCGCTGGAGCTCGTCGGGGCCGGCGACGAAGCGGCAGGCGGGGGCCCGTCGTCCGAGCGCTGCGGCGCGCTCGGCCTGCTCGGGAGCGGTGAGGATCCCGCGGCAGGACGCGTCCGCCAGGACGTGGTCCAGCGACTCGTCGCTCTGGCGCACGTTCAGGGGCACCGCGACCGCGCCCGCGCGCATCACGCCGAGGAGGGCCTCCACGTAGCGCACGTCGTTGCTCCACAACAGCGCGACGCGCTGGTCCGGCCCGATGCCTTCTGCAGCGAGCCAGCCCGCGACGCGCCCTGCACGCTCGTCGAGCTCGCGGTAGGTGAGGGCCATGCCCTCTTGGACGAGCGCCGTGGCGTCCGGATGGAGCGCGAGCGCGTCCGCGGTGAGGAAGCCGAGGTGGTCGATCGCGGTCATGGCCGAGCGCGACCTCGAGGTGCGGGCGCGTCGCGGGTCACGACCACGCGTCCTCGTCGAGGTCGCCTGCGAGCGCGCGCAGCATCTCGTCGTTCGCGCGTGCTCCCGCCGCGGCGTTGGCGCTCGGGGCCCCGCCGAGGTCCAGGCGCTCGCCGGCCTGCGCGTGGCGGACGATCGTGAGCGTGGCGGGGAGGACCGGCGGGTTGAACACGTGGCCGGCGCCGGCGCACACGACGTGGCGTTGGCGGCCGTCACGCCTGCGCCGAAGTCTCGCCATGGCGAGCTCCGAGTAGAGCGAGGAGGGCCAGACCATGTCCCTCGCTCCGGAGAGGAGGAGCACCGTCGAGCGGCAGTCCTCGAGCGCCAGCATCGCGGCCTGGACCCGATCCCAGTCGTCCAGGCAGTCCAGGTAGGTCGGCGTGCACAGGACGACGCCGTCTTCGACATAGAGCTTCCCGTCTGTGTGAGACATGTAGGGGACCGGCCGCCCCTCGTAGCGCCAGGAAGGGACGTTCGAGAGCCACGTCTCGTCCGACTGCTTGATGCCCGCGTGGACGATCGGGCTGGGGACGTACGCGACGACGGTCTCGATGCCCAGGTACAGGCCGAGGAGGAGCGAGAGCTCCCCGCCCCGCGAGCGTCCCACGACGGCGAGCGGGCCGTCGGCCTCTGGCCGCGACCGCAAGAGCGCGACGCCGCGCTCGAAGTACTCGACGTCGATGTCGACGAGCTCGGGCGGGAGCCCTGGTGCTGCGAAGTAGCCGAGCGCCAGCGCGAGGTAGCCGTGCGAGGCGAGGAACGCCGCCGAGCGCGCGTTCACGTCGCCTTCCGAGCCCCCGAGGACCAGTACCGGGCGAAAGGGTCCTTCGCCCGCGGGGACGAACAGCTCGCCGAAGAGACCGCGCTCGCGGACAGGCACCTGGGTCACCCCGGGCGCGCACTGCTCGATGGTCACCTCGGCGGCCCCGATGGCTCGCCCGGCGCAGGACGCCACGATCTCGACGCGTAGCGCGTCGAGCGGGAGCTTCGACTCCTCTGCGAGGGGACGGTCGTCGGGCTCGAGCGACCACAAGAGCCCGTTCGCGTCCGCCCCGCGATAGCTCCCGGCGAGCGGCTCGCTGGTCGCCAGGCGAACGGTGCCATCGTCGTCCGCCCGGAAGGCGGCGGAGCTGCGCCAGTGGACGCCCGCGGGTGCGTCGAGCGTCGCGCTCAACGTCACGACGTCACCGGGGGAGACGCCCGAGACGACCGCGTCCAGCGTCCCGTCGAGCCCGATCTTCTCCGGGACGGTCAGCGAGTCAGCTTCCGTCATGCCGCAACCCTCCATCTCGTGCCCACCGCGGACCGCGGCGGGCGGTCACGGCCACGCCGCTTCGGTGCAGGGGTCCGGGCGACGAACCAGCGGCCGCCCACGGTCAGGAGCTCTCGCCGCCGGGTGCGCCGACCGACGCAGGCGGCAGGGCGAGGTCGGGCCGGGGCCGGCCGTCCGCGACCGGGACGTACTGAGCCGTCGCGTCGTCGAGCGCGTACTTCGCCCGCGGGCCGGCGCGCACGAGCTGCTCCAAGGCCGCGGCGAGGCGGTCCACGTCGTCTTCGGTGCTCCCCACGCCGACGCTCGCGCGCACCGCGCCGGGGACGGGCCTCTGCCGGCCGTCGCGCATGCTGGCGGCCACCTCGCGGATCTCCGGCTCGTTGAGCCCGAGGAGGTGGACGAGGAGCGGATGCGCGCAGAAGCAGCCGTGCCTAACGCCGATGCCGTGCTCCGCGCCGAGCACCGCGGCGACCAGGCTGTGGTGGTAGCCCTCGACGTTGAAGAGGGCGACACCGGTGCGCGGCGCGTCCTCGGCCCACAGCCCGTGCACCGAGACGCCGTCGATCGCTGCGAGGCGGCGCCGGGCATAGGAGCCCAGCGCCGCGTCGTGGTCCCGGACCCGGTCCATCCCGTAGGAGGAGAGCTCCTGAAGGGCGATCGCGAACGCATAGGCGCCGACCACGTTGGGCGATCCCGCCTCCTCCCGGTCGGGCAGGTCGGCCCACAGCACGTCCTCGGTGGTGACGAAGCGGACCGCCCCGCCTCCGCGGAGGAACGGAGGACCGCTCGCGAGCCAGCGGTGGTTCCCGACGAGGACGCCGCAACCGAAGGGCGCGTACATCTTGTGAGCCGACGCCGCGAGGTAGTCGATCCCGAGGGCGTCCATGTCGATCGGGACGTGGGGGGCGAGCTGTGCCGCATCGACCGCGATCGCCGCCCCGTGGTCGTGGGAGACCGACGCGAGCTCGTCGAGAGGCCACAGCTCCCCGGAGACGTTGCACGCGCCGGTCACGGTGAGCAGGTCGACGGGTCCTTCGACCATCGCCGCGCGGGCGGCGGTCACGGCCTGCTCGGCGTCGGCGGGGATCGGCAGGACCCGGAGGCGGAGGCCCGGCCGGCGCCACGCAAGCAGGTTCGCGTGGTGCTCGGAGGCGAAGGTGAGGACCGACGTCCCCTCGGGGAGCGCGCTCGCGAGCAGGTTCAGCGAGTCGGTGGTGTTGCGCGTGAAGACGACGGCGTGCCCGGCGGGCGCGCCGAAGAAGCGGCGGACGGCGTCACGGGCGGACTCGTACAGCTCGGTCGAGACGACGGACTTGAACCCGGCGCCCCGGTGCACGCTGCTGTAGTAGGGGAGGAACGCGTCGATCGCCTCCGTCACCGCCGTGAGGGGTGGGGTGCTCGCCGCGTAGTCGAGATTGACGTAGCGCGTCGAGCTCCCGTCGACGAGCGGCACCTCCTGGTCGGCACCGACCAGCTCGAGCGTGCTCACCGGACGGCTCGGGCACGCACGGCCGTTCGGGGCGACTTCGGACGGCCTGGTGAGGTGCACATCGTGGCGCTGGACCTATCACTTCTTGGGCCCCTGTGTCCAACCTGGCCAACCGCGACGACGTGCCGGCGAGCGGTCGTGGGCACGGGTCGCGTTCCCGACCTCGCCCCGCTCGCCGAGGGCAGCTCGACGGCCTCCGGCGCAGGGTATCGTACGGGGACGACCGACGACCCGCAGGAGCGCTGATCGCCGTGCTCGGAACGTCCCGCGCGCCCGCCGCGTCCGGGGGGCGCCGCCGGCAGGTGCAGCGTCGTCGACGCCATCCGGCTCCCAGGCGCGGCGTGAGGGTCGTCGTCACCCAGGAGCTGCCCACCGCGGAGCTCGAGCGGATGCAGGAGGCCGGGCTCGAGGTCGTCGGTCCCCTCGCGGCGGGGCCGCCCGCGCGAGACGTCCTGCTCGGTGCCCTCGCGGGCGCAGACGCGCTCGTGTGCCTCCTCACCGACCAAGTCGACGAGGAGCTTCTCGACGTCGCGCCCCGGCTCCGGGTGGTCGCCAACGTCGCGGTCGGCTACGACAACGTCGACGTCGCCGCGGCGGCGGCTCGCGGGGTCGTCGTCACGAACACTCCCGGGGTGCTGACCGACGCGACCGCGGACCTCACCTTCGCGCTCCTGCTCGCCGTGGCGCGCCGCATCCCGGAGGCCGATGCCGCCGTGCGCGCGGGTCGGTTCCCGCGCTGGGGGCTCTTCCAGGAGCTGCTCGGCCTGGAGGTGACCGGAGCGCAGATCGGGATCGTCGGTCTCGGGCGCATCGGAGGGGCCGTGGCCGCGCGCGCCAGTCTTGGGTTCGGCATGCAGGTCCGCTACGTCGGCGGACGGCCCGACCCCTCGGCGCGCTGGGCGGGGGACGCTCGGGAGGTGTGCTGGGACGAGCTGCTCGCCGAGTCCGACTACGTCACCTTGCACGCCCCGCTGACCGAACAGACGCGCCATCTCGTGGACGCAGCCGCGCTCGCCCGGATGAAGCCGAGCGCGGTGCTGATCAACACGGCGCGCGGTCCGCTCGTCGACGAAAGGGCGCTGGCGCAGGCGCTGGCCGCGGGACGGCTCGCGGGTGCCGGTCTCGACGTGTTCGAGCGTGAGCCCGAGATCGAAGCAGCGCTGCTCGCCACGCGTCGGACGGTGCTCACTCCCCACGTGGGCAGCGCCACCGCGGCCACCCGCCGGCGCATGGCCGCGCTTGCGGTCGACAACGTGCTGGCGGTGGCGGCCGGCCGGCCGCCCCCCACGCCCGTCGCGGTCCGGCCTGGGCGTCCGTCAGGCTGACGAGCCCGGAGGCTCGGCTGCAAGGGCCTGGGCGACGAGGGTCATCGGGTGGACGACGGGGACGCCCGCCGCGGCGAGGTGCATCGAGCAGCCGGGATTGGCGCTCGCCACCACGTCGGGCGCGCAGCTCGCGATGGAGCGGAGCTTCAGGTCGCGGATCATGCGCGCCTGCCGGCGCTCGAGGAAGGCGTAGGACCCGCCTGCCCCGCAGCACAACCCCTCGTCGTCGAGCTCGACGAGCTCCGAGACGAACGGCGCGAGCAGGGTGCGCGTCGCGGCGTGGACGCGCTGGGCGTGGCGGAGGTGGCAGGGGTCCTGGACCGCGACACGCAGGTCCAGCGGTCGCACGTCGGGCAGGCGCCCCATGCGGGGCCCGAGCCACTCGGCCACGTCGAAGACGCGTCCGGCGAGCTCGTGCGCGTCAGCCGTGGAGAGGAGCCGGCCGTACTCCTTCATCTGAGCTCCGCACCCGGCCGCGTCGACGAGCACCGGCCGGCCGTCCGCGAGCTCGCGCAGCGCGACCGCGGCGAGCCGGCGCGCGGTCGTGGTCAGGCCCGCGTGGGCGTGCAGCGCGCCGCAGCAGGGCACGCGGTCGCCGGTGGGGGAAACGCCGAACCCTGCCGCGGCGAGCACGCGCACGGTGTCCTGGTGGACGTCGCGCTGGCACGCGTCCATGACGCACCCGGTGAACAGGTGCACGTCGGACCCGGTGGCGACGAGCTCGCGTTGGCGCACCGGGAGGCGCGGCAGACCGGCAGCCGGCGGCAGCGCGCCGAGGCGCTGAAGGAGGGCTGCGGCTCGGGTGCCCGCCCGAAGGAGGCGGGGGTGCCCGAGGATCGAGAACCCCGCGCGCTGCCAGAGGGGAACCGCCGCGCCGTCTTCTGCGAGCGCCTGCCGCGTACGTTCCATGAGGTGCCCGAAGGGCACCGAGCTCGGGCACGCGGTCTCGCAGCCGCGGCACTGCACGCACGTCTCGAAGGATCGCCGTACCGGTGCATCGAGCGGCGCACCTGCGTGCTCGACCGCGCGCATGAGGGCGATGCGGCCTCGCGGCGACTGGCTCTCGTCGCCGGTCACCCGGAACGTCGGGCAGAAGGGCAGGCACAGCCCGCACTGGACGCATCGGCTGAGCTCGTCGGGGTCGAGACCGAGGGTGGTCACGTCGCCACGCCGGCGAGCGGGAGGACGGAACGTCCTGGGTTCAGTCGGCCCCCGGGGTCGAGCTCCTGCTTTACGCGCGCCATGAGCGCACGGAGGGCCGGAGAGACCTGGCGAGCAGGCTGAGGGCGGGAGGCGAACACGGTCCCGACGCCGACCGACGCGACGTAGGCGCCGAGGACCGCAGGATCCAGGTGCCGAAGCTCCGAGGGCCGCAGCGACCATCGGTGCGCTGGGAGCTCCGGGCCGCCATCGCACTCCTCCCATGGCCCGCCGCCTGCCGCGGCAGCCAGCTGCCGGCGCGACGCCTCGACGTCGGCCGCGTGGCCCTCGAGCCGGACCCAGGACGTGCGCCCGTCGAACAGGACGGCGGAGGGCCGCAGGATGGCGTCGCGCGCCGCGAACGGGTCGGCGTCCTCGGCGCGGAACCAGCGCGACACCGCGGGGATCGGGTTCGTCCGCAGGATCGCCTCTGCGAGAAGCCCGAGGGTGCCGAGCGAGCCGACGAGCAGCCGGGGGAGGTCGTAGCCCGTGACGTTCTTCACCGTCGGGCCGCCGCCGGTGACGACGGCACCCTCCGCCGACACGTAGCGGACCTGGAGCACGGCGTCGCGCACGCGGCCTCGCCCGAGCACGCAGAGGTCGTCCTCGCCGACGGCGAGCGCGCCGCCGACGGTCCCGCCCCGGCGGGGCAGCGCGGTCAGCTGGCCTCTCGCCGCGAGCTCGTGGTGCAGCTCGTCGACCCCCATACCCACACGGACGCGCACGGTCATCTCCTCGGGGCGGTGCTCGACGATGCCCGCCGGTGCCTTCACGAGGCGGGTGCCGGGCGCAAGCGCCCCTCCTGCATCCCAGCGCGTGCGAGCTCCTTGCACCGCGACCGGGCCCGTCTCGCGGACCTCTGCGGCGAAGCAGAGCAGCGCGGCGTCGGGCTGGCTCACACCCAGACGCCCGCCGGGATGCGTTCGAGCGCCTGGATGTCGGCGCAGCTGTGGCCCGCGGGGAGGACCTTGCCGGGGTTCGCGCGGCACGCAGGGTCGAACGCGCGGCGCAGCCGGTTCTGGTGGTCGAGGTCGACCTCGGCGAACTGCAGCGGCATGTAGTCGCGCTTCTCGACACCGACGCCGTGCTCGCCGGAGAGGACGCCTCCTGCGGCGAGCGAGATCTCCACGATCTCGCGGGCCGCGGCATGCACACGTTCGAGCACCCCCGGCTCCCGTGTGTCGAAGAGCAGCAGCGGATGGAGGTTGCCGTCCCCGGCGTGGAAGACGTTCACCACCAAGAGATCGTGGCGACCGGCGATCTCGTAGACGGCCCCAAGGACCGAGGGGAGTGCGGCGCGGGGCACCACGGTGTCGTGCAGGTAGTACGCGGGGGCGAGCTGGGCGACCGCCCCGAAGGCCGTCTTGCGCCCCTTCCACAGAAGGGCGCGCTCCTCGTCGCTCGCCGCGCTCTTGAGGCTCGTCGCGCCGTTGGCCCGGCCGATCTCGACGACGCGCTCGCAATCGAGCTCGGTCCCGGCTTCGAGGCCGCAGACCTCGATGAGGAGGACGGCTCGAGCGTCGAGCGGGTAGCCGGCGTGCACGAAATTCTCGACCGCCACGGTGATCGCGTGGTCCATCACCTCCATGGCGGCAGGGACGATGCCCGCCGCGACGATCTTACCGACCGTGGTCGCGGCGGCCTCCATGGTGTCGAAGCCGAGCAGGAGCGTCCGGACGGCGGGCGGGTCCTTGCTGATGCGCACCGCGATGCGGGTCGCGATGCCGAGCGTCCCTTCGCCGCCGACGAAGGCGCCGCGCAGGTCGTAGCCGAGAGGCTCGGCGTCGAGGTCTCCGAGCCTCACGACCTCGCCGTCGGGGAGCACGACGTCGAGCGCGAGCACGTGCTGGCTCGTGACGCCCTCCGCGAGGCAGTGCGGCCCGCCCGAGTTGTTGGCGACGTTGCCTCCGATCGTGCACGCCTGCTGGCTCGAGGGGTCCGGGGCGAAGTGGAACCCCAGCGCGTGAAGGCGCTTGGTGAGATCCAGGTTGACCACTCCGGGCTCCACCCACGCGACCCTGTCGTCCAGGTCGACCTCGAGGATCCGGTTCATCTTCGTGGTCACCACGATGACGGGCCTGCCGAGCGGGATCGCGCCACCCGACAGACCGGTCCCCGCGCCGCGCGGGACGACCGCCCGTGTGTGGGCGACCGCGATCCGCACGATCGCCTGGACCTCCTCGGTGCTCGTCGGGAAGCAGACGGGGCCGGCAGCGCCGCCGGCAAAGACCGAGGCGTCATGGGCGAGCAACGCCCGCTCCGCGTCGTCGTCACGCACGCGGTCGGGCTCGAGCGCCGCTCTCAGCGCGGCGACGACCGCCTCGTCAGGGGAGGACGCTCGTCTGCGTTGCTGCCGGCGCTGCCGGCCCGCGCGGGTCGTCACCCGAGGGGTCCCCTGCGATCGCCCGGACGCCCTGATCGGTCCCGTCTGCTCCCGGCAAGCAGCGACGAGCCGGCCGGCGTCACGAGGGCGAAGTCCTCGACGCGCTGTTCGGTCTCGGTCTTCTTCGCGAGCTCGAGGGGCTCGCCGCACTCGGGCACCGGGTGCATCCGTCCGGGGCGGACCGTCGCCTCCCACGCAGCGGCGCCCGTGGGTCCTGTCACGCTGAGGCGGAGCCGCCCGGCGCCGAGGTCCTCGACGCTGCGCGCCTGGTCGAACAGGGGCCATCCGACCTCCCGGAGCACCGCACGCTCGAGCGCCTGCGCACCAGGCGAGCCGAGCCCGCTGCATCCCCGATAGCGGGGGAGGAGGTCGTCGAGTGGTCCCGTCCGGCGGAGGATGCGGCTCAGCGCGTCCGCGTCGAGGAAGCCCCAAAGCGTCCCGGCCGGTAGGACGATGCAGGTCGGGGCGAACCGGTGGCCGCCGGTGTGGCTCGTGCGCGCGAGGCGGACGCCCGCGGCGCCGGCCCCGGCGGTCTCAGCAGTCTCGGCGGTCCCGGTATCGCAGGTCCCGGCCGCCGCAGCCTCGGAGAGCTGCTTCCACAGCGCCGTGCCGAGCGAGCCGCAGCAGCGGTCCCTCCTCCCGTGGGAGCACACGAGGACGTCGCAGTGGCGCACGGGCTCGCCGCCGCCGGCGAGGAGCTGCTCGGTCGCACGAGCGATCGCCTCCGCCGCAGAGGTGCCCGCCCCGGCGGCGTCGGCAGCCGTCGTGTCTTGGGGCCGCAGCCAGACGTGCGCCTCACGGCCCTCGAACGCCGAGAACGGTCCTTCGGGACGCCGGTACAGCGTGACGCGCCGGACCAGGCTCGCGGCGGGGACGAGGAGCTGGAAGCGAAGGCCGAGGCCGGTCACGGCTTCGCGCACCGCCTGGAGCTCTTCGACGTCGCCTGCGTCGCGTGGCCAGGGAAGCGGCCACTCGACGAGCAGGTAGCCGGCGTAGCTCCCGGCCGTGCCGACGGGGTCGACCTGCTGGGCTCGCGCCCACTGGGCGCACCGGACTGGTTGCGCGGGGATGCGTGTCGTGAGGGTGCATGGGGCGCGCCTCTGATCGACCATCTGGGGGGAGAGTAGTCAACGAGCCGATGGGCCACGTGGCGAGCGCGGCAGGCCGGACTCGTCGTGGCTGTCGGGGCGAGCCCCCCACGTCCAGGCGGCGCGCGGCGGGCGGGCTCAGCCGAGCGGCACCTCGCGCAGCCTCCCGCTGTCGATCTCGTACAGGAAGCCGCGGATGTTCTTGTGGGGGACGAACGGGCTGGCCCTGATGCGTGCAGCCGTCTGGCTCAGGTCGTCCTCGGCGTTCGGGAACGCCTCGAGCGCGAAGCTCGGCCGGATGCCGGTCTCCGCCAGGATCTCGGCTTTCAGGGCGTCGTCCGAGAAGGTCTCCATGCCGCAGCCCGTGTGGTGGATCAAGACGATCTCTTCGGTCCCGAGCAGCCGCTGCGAGATCGCCAGGCTGCGGATGGCGTCCTCGGTCGCCACGCCGCCTGCGTTGCGGATCACGTGGGCGTCGCCGAGCTCGAGCCCGAGCGCCCTCGCCGGGTCCAGGCGCGCGTCCATGCAGGTGAGGACCGCCACTTTCGCCCCCGGTCTCGCCGGGAGGTCCGCCTCGTGGAACGAGGCGGCGTAGCGGGCGTTGTTGGCCAGCAGGTCGTCGGTGGCGCTCACGTCTCCTCTTGGCAGGCTTGGCGGGTCCAGGGAGCTTGGCGGGTCCAGGGACCTTGGCGGGTCCAGGGACCTTGGCGGGTCCAGGGAGCCCGGCGGGTCCAGGGAGCCCGGCGGCCTCGGCGGCGCAGAACCGGCGTGACCGTGGGGGAGCTCCCGGAAGGCGGACCCATGATGGTTCGCGCCCCGAACGTACTAGAACTTCGATCGGCCGGGGAGCGTGGGCGCGCAGGCAGGGAGGTGGCGATGGGGGTCGTGGACGAAGAGGTGCTCGAGCTCGCGAAAGGGACGAACTTCGCGAGCTTCTCGACGATCCTTCCCGGCGGGCGCCCCGTCGGGAGCCTCGTGTGGGTCGACGCCGATGCCGACCGGCTGCTCGTGAACACCGAACGGCACCGCCTCAAGTACCGCAACGTGTGCCGCAATCCGAGCGTCCACCTCCTCATCGTCGACCACGAGGATCCCGGGCACTACGCGTCCGTGCAGGGGCAGGTCGACGAGCACGTCTTTGGTCGCGACGCGCGCGAGCACATCGACCGGCTCGCCCGGAAGTACTTGGGCACGCCGTTCGATCCCGCCCGGATCGTCTCGGAGCGGGTGTTGCTGCGGATCAGGCCCGTGCACCAGCGGATCCGGAGCAGTTCCGTCATGGTCGAGTAGCGTTCCTCGCGTCATGACCGGCCGTTCGATGCCGTCCGAGCCGACAGGAGAGGGACCGACCGACGTGCAGAAGCGGGACCTGCAGCACCCGTTCGACGCGGAGGGCACGCTGCGCTTCGGGGACGCGCGTACCTGGTACGGGGTCGTGGGCGATCTGGACGCGGCCCGGGAGGACCACGGCCCCGCGCCGCTGGTCACGCTCCACGGCGGCCCAGGTGCCACGCACGACTACCTGCTGGCGATGGCCGACCTCGCCCGCTACGGCAGGGCCGTCGTCTTCTACGACCAGATCGGGAACGGTCGCTCGACCCACTTCCCCGAGCGCGGCGCAGAGTTCTACACGGTCGATCTGTTCGTCCGGCAGCTCGCGAGCCTCGTGGACGAGCTCGGCATCGGACACCGGTACCACGTCCTCGGCCAGAGCTGGGGAGGGTTCCTCGCGCAGGAGCACGCGCTCACCCACCCTCCCGGGCTGCGCTCCGTGGTCCTTTCGAACACGGCAGCCTCCTTTCCGGACTTCGTGAAGGAGGCGGACAAGCTGCGTGCCGAGCTTCCGGAGGAGGTCGAGGCGACCTTGCGCCGCCACGAGCTCGCCGGGACGACCGACGACCCCGCGTACGCCGCGGCGTGCGAGGTCTTCTACCGGCGCCACGTGTGCCGGCTCGACCCTTGGCCGGAGGAGTTCCTGCGCTCGATGAAGGCCATCGAGGAGGATCCGACCGTCTACCGCACGACGAACGGCCCGTCGGAATTCCACGTGATCGGATCGTTCAAGGACTGGCAGGCGCTCGACCGCCTGGGGGAGATCGACGTGCCCGTGCTCGTCATCTCGGGACGCTACGACGAAGCGACCCCGGCCTTGCAGGAGGCCCTCACGGCGGGCATCCCCGACGTCCGCCAGGTCCTCGTCGAAGACGCGTCCCACCTCGCCTTCTGGGAGCAGCGGGACACCTACATGGCTGCGGTCGCGTCCTTCCTGGCGGAGCACGACTGAGCTCGGGGTCGGCTCGGGGTCGGCTCGGGGTCGGCGCCGAGGTGGTCCGAGGCCGCGTGGCCAGGGTGCGGCGGGCCGCTTCGTGGCCGGGCGAGCGCCGAAGTATGGTGAGGGCGCTCTGGCGACGGTGTGCGCCG
>JAJYMD010000473.1 GCA_021787255.1 Actinomycetes bacterium
TTCCGGGCGGCGTTGCGCCCGAACTCGATGAGCCTCGTCTTGTCGGGGTGCAGCTCCAGGTTGAACTTCGAGAAACGCTCTCGTAGGTCGGCGAGGAACCGCTGCGCATCACCTTCGTGCTCGAACCCGGCGACGAAGTCATCGGCGAACCGCACGATGACCATGTCACCGTGGGCGTGCCGCCTCCTCCACTGCCGGGCCCACCGGTCGAGGACGTAGTGAAGGTAGACGTTGGCAAGCAATGGAGAGGCCGATGCCCCTTGGGGCGCCCCCACATCGCTCGCCGACCACCTTCCGTCCTCGATGACCCCTGCGTTCACCCACTTGTCGATGAGCCGCAGGACCCGCTTGTCTCCAATACGATGCCCGAGGAACTTTCTCAACCAGCAGTGATCAAGCTGGCCGAAGAAGTCGCGGATGTCCGCATCGAGCACCCAGTTCACCTTCTTCCGCTCGATCCCGACCGTGAGAGCGTCCAGCGCATCATGCGGCGAGCGCCCGGGCCGGAACCCGTAGGAGAAGCCGAGAAAGTCCTCCTCGTAGATGGCGTTCAGCACCTCGACCACCGCACGCTGGACGATCTTGTCCTCCAGGGTGGCGATGCCGAGCGGCCGGAGCCGCCCGTCGGTCTTGGCGATGTACGCCCTCTTGGAGGGCTTGGCTCGGTAAGCGCCGCTGTGGAGTCGCTCCAGCAGGTCCTCGAGGTTCGCCCTCGAGTTCTCGCCGTAGGACTCCCACGTCACCCCGTCCACCCCCGGAGATGCCTTCGGGCTGATCGCCACGTAGGCCCTCCACAGGCGGCTCAGGTCGACGTGGTGCATCAGCGCCGTGAACTGTGCATCCCTGTCCTTCCGTGCTACCTCACGCACACGGTCCAGCCCGCTTGGCACGTCTTCTCCGGCTCTGCGTCCGGTACGTGTCGGCCGATCCGTGTTCCCCTTGGCCGGCTCCCTTCCCTCCACCGCCTCCGCCGCCGGTCGCCCGGCGTTGTTCGGCAGCTTCGCAGGTACTACGGAGCCGTCAGACTTCCCGTTCTCGTGCATCTCAGGCTTGCGGCCTTGGCCTTCCCTGAGCGGCCCGTCCGGTGATCAGCCGGATGGGCGAGGACGGGACCTCCCGGTTCTCGCGCATGGAGGTTCCGTACATGCCATGGTTCTCCGACCGCGCGGGGTCCGGCTGGGGCTCGCGTATAGCGCCGCAGCCGATGTTGCCTTCGACGTAGTTAACCGCCTGGGCACCCCGATCACGTTGATTTCGCGGCTCAATAGCCCGGCCTGCACGTACCCCTGTCAACGCTTCGCCTGCACCCTTGCGGATGACGACGCATGACTCGGGGTCACCGTGGGTCGCTACTCCTTCGGTGTAGGGCTCTTTCATCCCCTCCTCCATGCCGGTTTATCCCGGCGCTCTAACCATTCACCTCCCGTGAGCAGACCATCCACCACCAGGGGGAATGCCGCGCGTATCGTGGGGAATTCCGACGCGCGATCCTTCCTCCGACGCTCCGACCTATGAGGAGCTGGCAGCCGAGAACGCCGAGCTGCGTCGTCGTCTCGAACAACTTGCCGGCGCCAACGCGTCGCAGGCAGGGCTGATCGACCAGCTCCAGCGCAGGATCGCAGCGCTCGAGAGCCGTCTTGGGAAGGACTCGACCAACTCGTCGTTGCCGCCGTCCTCGGACCGCTTCACGAAGAAGGCCAAGGGGGAGAGCCCCAACCGCGCCGCTCGCCGGGCGCTCGGGCGCAAACCCGGCAAGCAACCTGGCGCAGAGGGCAAGCACCTCGCCCAGGTGGCGGACCCCGACGAGACCTTCGTCCACTCGCCCTCGTGCTGTGTGCACTGCGGCGGCGACCTCGCCGACGCTCCGGTCGAGGCGATCGAGGTTCGCCAGGTCCTCGACGCCCCGGTGGCCCGGCTCGAATCGAAAGAGCACCGGGCAGAGACGAGACGCTGTCGCTGTGGGGCGAAGACCAAGGCTGCGTTCCCCGCAGAGGCCCGCGGTTTCGTCTCCTACGGCCCCAAGCTCCGGGCGATCGCGCTCTACCTCATGAGCTACCAGCACCTGCCCTTCGAGCGCTGCGCGGCGGCGCTGCGTGATCTCTTCGGCGCAGAGGTCTCGACGGGCTTCTTGGACCAGCTCTACAGCGAGGGCGCAGCGGGGCTCGAGGGCTTCATGGCCACGGTCCTGCACCTCCTCGCCGACAGCGAGGTCGTCCACGTCGATGAGACGTTCGACTTCGTGAGGAAAGAGAAGACCTGGTTCCACGTCTGTGCCAACGAGCTCTACACCTTGCTGCACGCGGACTCGACTCGGGGCAAGGACGGCACCGAGCGCACCGGGATCTTCCCGGACTTCACCGGCATCGCCGTCCATGACCGCCTCATCCAGTACTTCGGCTACGACAAGGCGACCCATGCGGTGTGCTGTGCGCATCTCGTACGCGATCTCGCCTCGGTCGCTCGGGTCGCCATCCAAGAGCACTGGGCGACGTCGATGACCGCGCTGTTGATCGAGATGAAGCTCGCCGCGGACGCCGCACGGGCTGCGAGCAAGAACAAGCTCACCAAGAAGTCCCTCGGCGCGTTCTTCGACCGATACGACGCCCTGGTCGACGAGGCGCTCTTGGTCAACCACGCGCCGGCGAACCGTGCGCGTGACGCGCTGGAGAGAGAGTCGTTCAACCTGGCGGTCGCCTTCAGGGACCGGAAGGAAGACATCGTCCGTTTCGCCACCGACCTGCGGGTGCCCTTTACCAACAACCAGGCGGAGTCCGACGTCAGGATGGTGAAGCTGCACGCAAAAATCAGCGGGCCCTTCCGGGCGATGCACGGCGCAGAGCGGCTCGCCGCGGTCCGCTCCTACCTGCAGACCGCGGCCAAGCACGGCCTCTTGCCGATCGCCGTGCTCAGCGCATTGTTCGCCGGCGAGCCCTGGATCCCGCAGCGGATCTGAGCGGTCATCGGCGATACTTGGCCGATCGAACCGAACACGACACCTCCCTCGTGCTGGCCGATGCGCGACGCCGAAGCGCTCGCCAGCGCCATCGTTGCCGGACACCTCGACGACGCGCTCGACGCGGTCATCGGCGCCGTCAACCTCCGGACCCACGCGATCGCCCGGCACCGCCGGGGCGCAGCATTGGCGCGCCTCGCCGTCGGCGACCGGGTCCGGTTCGCCAACACGGCCAAGCCGCAGTACCTGCGCGGCTCGACCGGTGAAATCCACGAGTTCTACGAGGACCTCGTCGTCGTGTGCCTCGACGTGCCCGTCGGGAAGTTCAAGTCCGGACACGTTCGGGCCTCACCCGAGTTGCTCGAACGCCTTCCGGAGAGGTGAATGGTTGCCGCGCGGTTCATC
>JAJYMD010000291.1 GCA_021787255.1 Actinomycetes bacterium
GATGAGCAACTACGGGGTGAAGCGGGGCGAGCACCGCTCGTGGCCGCGGCCGGAGGTACCGGTTGGCCAGGGTATCCGGATCCTCACTAACTAAACGGTATTGGGCCTAGAGACGACCGGGACCATCTGCACGCGGGCTCACCGGTCGGCGCCTCCGCGCGACGCCCACCGTCCGGGGACGAGGTCGACAACCGGCCCGACCACGATGACCGCGGGAGCGGCGAGGTCGACGTCGGGGAGCCCGGCGAGCGTGGTCCGCACCGCTCGCTGCGTCGGAGCGGTTCCCTCCTGGACGACCGCGACCGGGGTGTCGGGCGAGCGGCCGGCGCCGACGAGCGACGCGGCGATCGTCGCGCGCGACGCCATGCCCATGAGGACGACGAGCGTGCCTCCGGTGCGGGCGAGCGCCTCCCAGTTCGGCTCGTGCCCGGCACCGGGCGCGGCGCCGGGGTCACGGGTGTGCCCGGTAACGACCGTGACGGAGGAGGCGAGGCCCCGATGGGTCACGGGGATGCCGAGGGCGCTCGGGACGCCGAGTGCCGAGGTCACCCCGGGGACGACCTGCCAGGGGATCCCGGCCTCCTCGAGGATCCGGATCTCCTCGGCACCGCGCCCGAAGACGAAGGGGTCCCCGCCCTTGAGCCGGACGACGACCTCGCACGTGCGGCCGTGCTCGACGAGGAGGCGTCCGATCTCCTTCTGGCGGCGATCGGCGCCGGGGGTGTCGGCGCCCGGTCGCTTCCCGACGTCGATGCAGCGTGCCTCGGGTCGAACCAGCGCGAGGAGGTCCGGGGTGACCAGCCGGTCGTGGAGGACCACGTCTGCGCTCCGAAGGAGCGCTGCGCCTCGCAGGGTGAGAAGACCCGGATCCCCGGGGCCTGCACCGACCAGGTACACCGTCATCGCGCCGCGGGCCTCGCGGGCTCGTCGCGCTCGGGCTCCGGCGTGCCGCTCGGCGACCGGGCCTCCACCTCGTGGTGACGTCGAAGGGCGCGCTCGAGGCGCGGGAGCTGGTCCTCGGGGGGCACGCCGATCCGAACGGTGCCCTCCAGACCGAAGCTCGCGCAGTCGCGCACGACGATCCCTTCGGTCAGCAACGCCGCCCTCAGCCCTGCGGCGCGTTCGACGAGGACCCACGGCGCGTGGTGGGCGCGCACCGAGAGCCCGTGGGCACGGAGGAGGGCGGCCAACTGGCCCCGGAGCGCCGCGGTCCGCCCCGACCAGGCCGGCAGGTCCACGGCGCGCAGCAGGTCCGCAAGGGCTTCGGCTGCCAGCCCGTTCACCGACCACTCGGGCTGGCGACGTCGGATCCGCTGCAGCAACCTGTCGTCCGCGCACAGCACGTACCCGAGCCGCAGCCCGGGACAGGCGAGGAGCTTCGTCAGCGACCCCACCACGACGGACCCGAGCAGGTGGTCGCCTCGGGTCCAGGTGCCGGTGGCCAGGGGCCAGAAGGCCTCGTCCCACACCCCGGCTTGTGCGCCTGGCGGGGAGAGCGTCCCCAGCGGGTTGTTGGGGTTCGACCTCCAGAGCGGCCCGCCCTCACGCGGGTACGAGGAGAACTCGGGCTCCACGACCGTCCCGCCGAGCACCGACCCCACGAGCGCGATCGCCTCGGACCCGCCGTTGGTGAGCAACAGCTGCTCGGGCTCCACGCCCATCGACTCGGCGAGGGCCGCGGTGGCCCGGACAGGGTCCGGGTACCTGCGGACGGCCCCGAGGTGCTGGAGGAGCGCCGGAGAGGGATCCGGCGCCACCGGGCAGAGGCTGGCCGACAGGTCCAGCACGGATGCCGGATCGATGCCCAGCGCCGCGGCGAGGCGCGCACCGTTGCCGCCGTGGACCCGCGCATCGCCGGGTGCGTCCGTCAACGCGAGCCCCGGTCGTTCGCGGTCCTCGGGGGGCGCTCGAGCCCGAGCAGGGCAGGCGACGCGAGGGCGCCGGCGACGAGGACGATGACGCGGCGGGCGAGCAGGCGGGCGCGGGCGATGTCCGGGGCCGCCGGGGCCCGACCGTCGCCGAGCGCCACCCGGTGCTCGACCACCCCGCCGTAGCGGTTCGTCCCCCCGAGGCGAAGTCCGAGCGCGGCGGCGAACGCCGCTTCGACCACGCCGGCGTTGGGCGAGGGGTGGCCAGGGGCCTGCCGGCGCACCGCCCGCACGACGTCGAGCGCCTTGCTCGGCGAGCACAGCGCGACGGCGAGGGCGCCGAGCCGTGCGGGAACGAAGTTCGCGACGTCGTCCGCGCGGGCCGACGCCCAGCCGAAGCGCCGGTAGCGCTCGCTGCGGTAGCCGACCATCGCGTCGAGCGTGTTCAGCGCGCGGTAGGCCGCCGCGCCGACCGGGCCCGCCAAGGCCGCCCACAGGAGCGGGGCCACGGCCGCGTCCACGGTGTTCTCGGCCACCGACTCCACCACGGCCCTGGCGATCTCCGCCTCGTCGAGACCTCCCGCGTCGCGCCCTGCGAGCGCCGGCAGCAGCTGGCGCGCCCGTTCGATCTGCCCGCGCTCCAGCGCCTCGGCGATCTCCGACGCGCGACGGTCGAGGCTGCGAGCACCGAGCGTCACGGCGACGACCAGCACGCAGAAGGCGCCGTCGACAGCGAACCGGCCAGCCCGACGAGCCCCGGCGCGCAGCGCCGCGACCGGCAGCGCGGCGAGCAGCAGCCCGGCCCCGAGGTGCCGGACCCCGCTGAGCCGGTCGTCGCTCCATGCCGCGGCCTCGCGCCGGGCCATGGCCCGGCCGAACCACGCCACCGGGTGCAACCGGTCGGGAGGGTCGCCGACGAGATGGTCCAGCACCACGGCCGCAGCCGCCGACGCACACCGCAGCCGCACCCCGGTCACCAGCGAACCCCCGAGACGAGGATCGCGGCCGTCTCGGACACGACCACTGCGGCGCCGAGGACGTCGCCGGTGAAGCCTCCCAGGCGACGCCACGCGAGCCACACCACGGCGGCAGCGGCGGCCACTCCTGCCCCGACGCCCGCGGCCGCAGGGGCTCCGCCGGCCCACACCGCGAGCGAGATGCCGGCGGCGAGCCCGACCGATGCCGCCAGGGCTGCGCCTTTGCGCCCGCTCCCGAGGAACGCCGTCGCCAGGCCGCCTGTCTCGAGGCTCCCCGTCGCCGGGCTCTCCGTCGCCCTCGCGTAGGGGAGCACGAGCATGGCCACCACCACGAGCGAGCGCGACACGCACCAGACCCCCGCCACGAGCGCGACGTCCGGGCGAAGGCCACCGAACGCTGCGAAGCGCAGGAGGAGCACGGCGAGCGTCACGGTCGACCCGAAGGCGCCGACGGCGGGCTCGGACATGACCTCGAGCCTGCGTTCCCGGCTCAAGTGGGGCAGCAGGCCG
>JAJYMD010000120.1 GCA_021787255.1 Actinomycetes bacterium
GGCTCGGTCACGAACCAGCCCTTCTCGCGCTCCCAGACGACGGGAGGGTTCAGGCACTCCTCGATCGTCGTCCAGATCGAGAACGTGGGGGCGAAGTCGTACCCCTGGACGGTCAAGTTCGCCCCGTCGCGCACGCCGATCTCCTCCATCGTCGAGAACAGCCGGTCGGAGGCGTAACGGGCGAAGACGTCCGACAGCCCCGGCTCCACGCCGATGCCGCACAGCGCCAGCTGTCCTCGGCGCTCCCACTCGTCGGCCATTGCGAACTGCTCGTCGCCGAGCTTGACCCCCGGGGTGCGGAACGGGTCCTTTGGGTCGGGGCGGGAAAGCGACATGGCCATGTCGAGGTAGGTGGCGCCCGAGGCGAGCGCGGCACGGAAGATCGGCATCACGAACCGGGGATCGACGGCGTTCAAGACGGCGTCGCACCTCTCCGCGCGGATCAGCTGCCCGGTCGCCTCCTCGTCTTGCGCGTCGTGGCAGACGGCGACGAACCGCTCGCCGGCGTCCGCGACCGCCCGCCTCGCGCGATCGGCGTCGCGGTCGGCGACCACGACACGCTCGAAGAGCCCCCAGCGCGACACGATGCGCACCACCGCGGACCCAACACCGCCGGCGCCGATCACCAGCACTCGCATCGCACCCCTCCAAGCATCCCCCGTCGGTCCGGACGCTACCGCTCCAAGCGCTCGCGCCCCGGCGCCGTGCTCAGCCCGTGCAACCCGATCGCGCGGGCGAAAGGCGCGTCAAGCGCCGTGGACGAGCGCGCCGTCCGCGAGCACGAGGTCCACCCCGACCGTCCCGATCTCGCCGAGGGGCGAGGCGAAGGGGTCCCTGTCGAGCACGACGAGGTCGGCGCGCTTTCCGACCGTGATCGAGCCGGTCTCGTCCTCCAGGTGGTTCACGTACGCGGAGCCCGCCGTGAACGCAGCGAGCGCGGTCTCGAGGTCCACGCGCTCTGTCGGCAGGAACGGCTCGTCGTGGCTCGAGCGGTCGCCGTCGGCACCGGGGGCCTGGCCCGGAGGCTGGGTCCTGTTCACGGCGACGTGGATCTGCGCCATCACGTCGGGGGTCGACACAGGCCAGTCACTCCCGAAGCACAGACGAGATCCGGACCGCACGAGGCTCCCGAACGGGTACTGCCTTGCCGAGCGCTCCGGCCCGAGGAACGGGATCGTGGGCTCGACCATCTGCGGCTCGTTGCACGCCCACAGCGGCTGTCCGTTCGCCGTGAGCCCGCATCTCGCGAAGCGGGCGACGTCCTCTGGGTGCACCACCTGGAGGTGCGCCGCGCAGTGCCGGTTGTCCGCCGGCCCGTTCTCGTTCCTCGCCGCTTCGACCGCGTCGAGCACCTCGCGCACGGCGCGGTCACCGATCGCGTGGAAGTGCGCCTGGAACCCGTGCGCGTCGACGAGCGTGACGTAGCGCTTCAGCTCCTCGGGGTCGAAGAAGCTCTTGCCGCTGTTGCTGGTCGCGTGGCCAGAGACATCGAGGTAGGGCTCCAGCATCGAGGCGGTGAAATTCTCGCACACGCCGTCCTGCATGAACTTCACGGTGCTCGCCTTGAAGTGTGAGCACCCTGACGCCTGCTCCCTTCGAGCGAGCAGCGTCTCGAGCTGACGCTCGCCGGTCCCCCGCTCCCACCACAGTGCCCCGACCACCTTTCCCGTCAGCCGTCCGCTCGCGTCCAAGGCGAGGTACGCGTCGAAGCAGTCCGCGCCTGCAGCTGCCCGGCCGACGATCGCCTCCTGCCAGGCGGTGACCCCGAGGGAGTGCAGGTAGCGCTGGGCGTCGAGGATCCCCGCGATGACCTCCTCGAGGCTGGGTGGCGGGCTCACGCGTCGCACGAGGTCCATCGCTCCCTCCTGCAGCGTGCCGACCGGCTCGCCGGTCTCGTCGCGCTCGATCCGCCCGTCGACAGGGTCAGGGGTGGCCGCGTCGATGCCTGCGACCTCGAGCGCCCTCGAGTTGACCCATGCCGAGTGGCCGTCCCGGCTCGGGAGGAACACCGGACGGTCCCACACGACCCGGTCGAGGTCGTCTTTCGTCGGGATCCCGGCCGGGAAGACGTCCATCGACCATCCGCCGCCGAGGATCCACACGGCGTCGGGGTGCGCCGCTGCGTAGCCGGCGATGCGCTCGAGGTACGCGTCACGTCCGTGCAGCTCGGAGAGGTCGCATCTCGAGCGTTCGAGGCCCGCCTGCGAGGGGTGCGCGTGCGCGTCCTGGAACCCGGGCACGACGGTGCGCCCTCCCAGGTCGATCGTCTCGGTGCGCGGGCCTTTCGTTTCACGGACGATCCGGTCGTCACCGACGGCGATGATCCTTCCATCCTTGATCGCGATCGCGCTCGCACGCGGGAGGGAGCGATCGACGGTGCGGACCATCCCGTTCACGAGGAGGAGCTCGGCTGCCAAACCCGCCGGCCGTGACCGTGCGCTCGAAGCGGCGCGCCCGTCGTCCATCCAGCTCCTCCAGCTCGTCCTGCGCGTCCTGTGCCAGGTCCCGGTCGTCGTCAGCCCGAGACGGTGACCAAGTCACCGATCGCGAGATCGCCGAAGACGGTCTGGGCGGTGGGAATGGGCAGTTCGACGCATCCCAGGCTCTGGGGGAAGCCGTAGGCGGCGCGCACGAAGCCGTGGACGGCGTCGCCCCCGTTGAAGTAGTTGATCCAGTACACGAGGTCGTGGTACGTGCTGCCTGTGGGGTTCGTGCCGTTCATGTAGTTGACCGTGTAGCGCACGTAGATCGGGAACGTGCCGTCGACGGTGGGGTCCTGGGGGATCCCGGTGTTGGTCAAGGAGGTGAGGACGTCCGCCCCGTTCTCCCACAACGTGAGCGTCTCGGGCAGCGCCTTCGAGACGTACACGTAGGAGTAGGGGTTCGGGTCGAACCGGTGGGCGACCGCCGCCTCGATCAGCGCCTCCCACGTCGAGGCGTCGGCCATCTGGCTCACGGTCTCGGCGTCAAGGGTGTAGCCGTCGTACGCGTATGTCGGCCGGTTGGCATCGAAGGCCATCAGCGCGCCTTTCACCAGCACGTTGTCGAATGTCGACGGTGTCCACTGCGCCGCCAGAGTGGCGGGGATGGCCGCCCACCGCCACGAGAAGCTGCCCGGCAATGGAGCGGAGATCGTCGAGATCTCCTGGGCGACGGTGATCGGCAGCGCTACGCCGGGGGCGGGCACGAAGCGCAGCGGCAAGTAGTGGAGCTGGGCCAAGAGCTGGGCGAGGCGGGCGAGCGAGCCCGGCGCGACCTGGAACGTGTACGTCGAGGTGGCTGCCGCCGTGATCGCCGCTCCTCGCGTAGGGGCCGTCGCGGCGGCGACGGCGATCGGCCGGCCGAA
>JAJYMD010000327.1:0-1402 GCA_021787255.1 Actinomycetes bacterium
GGTCAAGAGCGCGTCCATCGCGACGGCGCTGCGCGCGTAGTCCTCGGCGATGGTCTCGTCGGGGACGCCGAGCAGCGCGAGGAGCACCGCCACGAGGACTCCGGTCCGGTCCTTCCCGGCGGCGCAGTGGACGACGACAGGATGCGATTGGCGCTGGGCGACGATGGCGACCGCCTGCGCGATCCGGTCGCCCGCCTGGCGCGCGATGTCGAGGTAATGGCCGGCGAACCACTGGGGACCGCTGCGGAACTCGTCGAACGGCGGCAGGTCGGCGGTGAGCGGGAGGTGATGGAAGCAGACGGGGATCTCGTCGACAGGGAACCGCTCGAGATCGACCTCGGCGCGCGACCGAAGGTCGATCACCGTGGCGATCCCGAGGCTGCGTACGACCGCCCGGTCCGGCCGGCTCAGGCGAGAGAGGTTGTCCGCGCGGAACAGCGACCTCCAGCGGATCGTCCGCCCCTCGACGGTCCGGTAGCCGCCGAGGTCGCGGAAGTTCACCGCGCCGTCGAGCGGGATGTGGCGTCCGCAGGGCTCGCCGTCCACGCAGGGCCCGACCAAGGTGGCGCGTCGAGAAGTCAGCGAACAGGGAGGTCCCACAGCGGGAACCACCGGGAGAGGTCGGCTTCGACCGGCAGGTCCGAGCCCAGGAGCGAGCGGACCCGCAGCTCGAGCTCGTTGTCGCGGCGCTCCTTGCCTACCGGGGCGAAGGGGTAGAAGGTGCCGCGCTTGAAGAGGTAGACGAGGTAGAAGGGTCGTGCCGAGCTGTCGGCGTCGGGTCCGGGAACGACGCCGAACACCGAGCACAGGAGCTGGGGGCCCCAACCGTTCTCGACCAGGAGGGAGTTCACCAGGTGCACCCGGTTGACCAGGTCCTCGACGTCGTCGTCGTCGAGCAGGAGCCACCTGTAGCCGTACGCGTCCTCGGCTTGGGTGAGCAGGCCCGCTCTCCTGGTGCTGCCGGGCGCGCCTGGAGTGGCAGGAGTGGCAGGAGTGACAGGAGTGGCAGGAGTGGCAGGCTCGCCCGGCGTGGCAGCTGCGGCGAGCGCTGCGCTTCCTGCGTCCGCAGTGGCTCCTTCGGCCGTCGCCTGGCCCACCTCCGTGGGGTCGTCGGGGATGTCGAGGAGCTGGGAGATCTCGCGCTGCACGTCGGCAGCGGATTGACCGGCCGGAGGCATCCAGCAGATCCCCGCCCTGCCCGAGAGCACGAGGCCGGCCGAGCTCTGGAGGGTCACCGCGGCGGAGGGCAGGGCGAAGAGCGCGTCAAGGTTGGGGCGCACGGGCTTCGTGCGGCCCAAGAGGGTGTCGAGGAGACCCACGGGAACTGGGCGCTGCCCGCGGGTCTCAGCGAGGCTGGCTCAGCTGCGCCTCGAGCTGGGAGAGCTGGGCGAGGCGGCGCTGG
>JAJYMD010000327.1:1412-3336 GCA_021787255.1 Actinomycetes bacterium
GAGAACAACGTGCTGAGCGAGAAGCCGTTGCCCTGGCCTGGCTGTCCCGGCCTGGTCGTCATCGCCGGGGCGAAGAAGAACGCGTTGAAGGCTTCGGCCTTGCGAAGGTCGCGCGTCGGGATTCGAGCGATGTCGCCCGACACCTTCACCAAGGCGGAGGCGAGCAGTGACGGCCTGCCGATCAAGATCGCGCCCGACCGGTCCGCGGCGAGCTCCCGGTAGCGCGAGAGCGCCATCGTGAGCAGGTAGCTGATCGCATAGACGACGATCGACACGAGCATGATGCCCATCTCGAGCAGCACGATCTGGCCGGCGCCCTGGTTGCGGCTTCCCCCGCGTCCTCCGCCTCCCAGGATCGCCGAGAACAGCATCATGCGCGTCATGAGGCCCGCGAGCACGCCGAGGGAGGCAGCGATCGTCATGATCGCGACGTCGCGGTGCGCCACATGGGACAGCTCGTGCGCGAGCACCGCTTCGAGCTCGGGCTCGTCGAGCCGGCGCAGGAGGCCGGACGTCGCGCAGACGACCGCAGCCTTCGGGTTGCGGCCCGTGGCGAAGGCGTTTGGCATGTCGGTGTCGGCGATCGCCACCTTGGGCTTGGGCATGTTCGCCAGCGCGCAGAGCCGGTCGACCGCGCCGTGCAGTTGGGGCGCTTGCTCGGGCGTGACGATCCGCGCGTGCATACCCCACAGGGCGATCTTGTCGGAGAACCAGTACTGCAGGAAGAGCAGGCCGAAGATGACGACGAACAAGACGACGAAGCTCTTGAAGACCTCCCACAGGATCGCGCCGAAGATCCCATAGAGGATGACGAGGAAGAGCCCCGTCAGGAACATACGGATCGTGAGCCCCCGATCTGCGGGGATCCGTCCTGCCCTGGTCATTGCTCGGTGCCTCCAGTGCTCACGTCGTCGGTCGTTGCCGCTTCGGCCGTTGTCGGTTGGGCCGTTGTCGGTTCTGCCGTTGCCTGCCCGTCAATTGTGCCGGGTCCGGCAGCGCTTGCGACGTCACCCCCCACGGCAGCCGCACCCTCAGGGGCGCCGGCGACGGTGGGGGCAGCCGCACCCTCAGGGGCGCCGGCGACGGTGGGGGCAGCCGCACCCTGCGCGGTCTCGGGCTCCACGACGGCGTCGATGACCGGCGGGGGCTGCGACGCGGCTTCGGCAGTGGGCAGAGCTCCGGCGGGTCCGCTCGATGCGAGCTGCGCCTTGAGCGCCGCGATCTCCCGGTCGACCTGGCTCCCGGCTTGCGCCTTGTCCAGCTCTGCCTGGATGTCTGTCACCGGGGTGGTGAGGTCGGTCAGTGCGCCGGACGCGAGCAGCTCGTCCATCGCACCGGCGCGCGCCTGCATCGACGCGATCTTGTCCTGGGCGCGCTGCATGGCAGCGCCCGCGTCTCCCATCGACGTCGAGATGCCGCTCACCGCCTCGCCGATCTTGGTCTGCGCTTCTGCGGCCGTGTAGCTGGCCTTCAGGGTCTCCTTCTTGGTGCGGAACTGCTCGATCTGGGACTGCAGCCGCTGGGAGGTGGCGATCAGGCTCTCTTCTTGTTGCGCGACCTGCTCGTGCTGCGCCTTCAGGTCGGTGAGCTGCTCGCCGATCGCCGCACGGCGTGACAGCGCCTCCCTGGCGAGGTCCTCGTTGCCGATGGAGAGCGCCGCCTTGGCTTGCTCCTGGAGCTTGTCGGCCTGCTTCTGCAGCTGGGCAGCCTGCAGCTCGATCCGCTTGCGGGCCGTCGCGACGTCCGCCACGCTTCGACGCACCTTCTGGAGGCTGTCGAGCTGCTTCTCGTAGGAGAGGTCGAGGGTCTCGCGAGGATCCTCCGCCCTGTCGAGGACCTTGTTCGCCTTGGCTTGGAAGATGTTCTTGGTCCGCTGCCACACGCCTGGCACGCTTCTGCCCTCCTGTGGGCTGCTCGCCGGCCT
>JAJYMD010000429.1 GCA_021787255.1 Actinomycetes bacterium
GAGCGTGGACTTGCCATTCGCGCCCAGGCCGTACCAGATCAAGAGAATCTGCTCGCGAACATCGCCTGTCAGTGCGTAGCCCACGCACCGCTGCAAGAACCCACGTACCTCGGGATCGGGCAGCACCTCCTCGAGGAAGCGGTGCCAGGTCGGGCACTTCGCCCCCGGGTCGAACGGGACCGGGGACGCTTTGGTGATCAGGTCCTCGCGCCGTGCCGGCCGGAGGGTTCCTGTCCGAAGCTCAATCGTTCCATTGGCGACCGTAAGGAGCCAGGGGTCGGCGTCGAGCTCGTCGACGAGCACCGGGATGCCGGGCTCGGTCGAGGCGACCGCGAGCATGGCGTTCAGGCCGGCGGCCGATTGCGCCTTCAGGCCGTGGCGGAACAGCTTGTCGTCGGCAGCCGCCCGAGCCTCGTCGAGGATCCGCTCGGCGACATCCTTGGCGCGACGATGCGCCTCCCCCGTCACGTCGACCATCCAGCGGTTTTCGTTCCACGCCAGCCACTTGCCCCACTCGGGCACGTAGCGGAGGTCTTCGCCGTGCTCGTCCACGAGGCGCCGAGCGTTGCCGAGGTCGGAAGTCTCGTACTGGCGAGCGGTCACGGCCCTTTCCTTTGCTTTCCGACCCTCGGCGCGCAGCGCGGCGAGCACTTCCCCAAGTCCGCTGTCGATGCTCATGCGACCGACCTCGGCGACGCCAGGCCCGCTCGAAACCCCGACGCGAGTGTTTTCTCCGCCTCGACGGCGCCGAGCCCTGCTCGTGCAGCGGCGGCGAGCAGCGCTTGGGCTACCTCGTCAGCGTCGAGCAGCCCGGCGGCGATCAACTGCGCGCAGTTGAAGGCGGCCCGGTTTAAGGAATCGTTCCGGGTCCCCACCGGTGCCGTCGCGACCCGGCGAACCTCGTCCTCGAGCGCGGCCCTGGCGTACGCCCCCCCGTGGGTCGCTCGGATGGGCGCGCCGAGCGCCGGCCTCGGCGGAGGCGCCGGCGGAATCACCAGCTCGCGAAGCCACACCGGCGGTTCGACAAGGGGAAAGTCGTCCTCCCCTGGCTCGATTGCCCATTCATAGCGGTCGCCCGACGCATGGATCGACGGGGGTGCGACGATGTACCCGCCGTTTCCCCGCCAATCCAAGCCGGGCGCGAGCCCTGCCCGGTTCCCGGCACCAGTTGGCAAGAACAGATCGTGCGCGCCCCCTCCGCCGGTCATCGCGACCGGGCCGAGGGTGAGCGCGCCATGCTCGGCGACAAGGCGGGCCAATGACCGCCATCCTTCGGGGTGGTCAACATCCAAGGCGTCGAAGCCGATCCCTGTCGCAATGCCGACGTTCGCGTGCGGCGCTGCTCGCCACCACCGGTCGATGAGCTCGTGGTCCACGCTCGCGTTCTTGAGCCCGTTGGGCACGAGACGACCGAGTGGCCGCTTCCCCCTCGGCTCGCATGGGAAGACTGGCCAGCCACGCTCCGCGTAGGCGTGCGCCGCTTCCAGGAGTTCGCTGGTCACTGCCACTCCGCGGCCTCCTCGCGGCGTCGCGGCGCGCGAAGGCCGTTGTAAAAGCCAGGTGGCGGCGTCCAAATGACGATCCCGACCGGCACGTAGTAGCGACCAGCGAGAGCGCGGTAGCGCCGTCCCCGCTCGTCCGTAAAGATCAACGGCCCGGCGGTCAAGGCGTCACCTCCGAGGTCCCGAGTAGGCGATCGACTGAGGCGCGGGGGAAGACCACTCGCCGTCCGACCCGCAAAGCAAGACTCCCGATCGGGCCCGAGGGCTCGCCGGTCTCGGCACGGCGAACTTCGTTGTAAATGGCCCAGGCCGAGCAGCCGAGCAACTCGGCGAGTTCGTCGGCAGAGTAGACAGCGGCGGTCATCGGGCGTCCTCGAGCTCGACCAGGCGAGCGAGGAGGGCCGCATACCGCCTCGCCGCCTCCTCGTCGCGAATCGAGCGCCGGCCGCATTCCCATTTCCAGACGGCACCCGGCGTCGCGCCGACGACCCCAGCCACCTCGGCCAGGCTCAACCGGTGACGCAAACGAAGCGCTCGGGCGGTTCCGTCGGCAGCGAGTCGACGCAGCAGCGCTACGGCCGCAACGTCTTCCGCTGGGACCAGTGTCCGCGCCATGCCCGCCATAATGACACTGCCCCGAGGCTGTCGCTACCACCTAGTCCGTCGAAGTGTCATAACCCCTGGTGTCAGCGGTGCTTGCGCCAGCCACGACAGTCGGATACGATCCGGCCAATGGAGTTCACCCGGCGCATCGTCTGGAAGCACGAGCGCGCCACCTACGCCGTGACGCTCACGCTTCGGGAGCTGAACGGCCGCCTCGAGCCCGTCAGCATCGCCGTGGAGCCGGTCTTGCGGCCAAAGGAGGAGCCGCGTGTTCTTACGAGTGATCTACTGCGGCGCCTCCCCGTTCAACGCCTCGTGACGCAGGCGCTCGCGGACGCACGCCTCATCGCCGAGGAGGCCCAGCGTCCGCTCCCGCGGCTCGGCGGTCCCCTTCCGGTCGTCGAGTCTCGGGTCGAGTTCGATGAGTCCACCGGGCGCTATGTGGATCGCTCAACGACGGCGGCGGGGCCGCGGGTCGCCGTGCTGGACGAGGAGTTCCACGCGAACCGCGAGCGCTTCTGGCAGGAGCAGCGAGAGAGGGCGGCGCGGATGCAGGAGCTCATCAGGGCCACCGGGGAGGGCAACGGGCGTCGCTGGGGGCGCGAGCACTACGAGCAGGTGCTCGAGGTCTACGAGGAGGCGCAGATCTTCCGCCAGTCGACGACAAGGGCGGTCGCCGAAGCCTTCGACCTCACCGACGCCACCGCGCTGAAGCACATCGAAAGGGCCAAGAAGCTGCGGGCAGCTAGCTCGAGGGCACGTCGGCCGAGCCGACAGAGAAGGAGGAGGGAGAGCTGAGATGCGAGGGTTCACACGGCAGCGGGGAACTACCTACACCGCGTATTGGTCGATCACCGACCCAGCGACCGGGAAGCGAGTGCAGCATTCCAAGGGGGGCTTCAAAACAAAGAAGGCCGCCGCCGCCTACCTGAACGACGTGGTGGGGAAGGTGCAGGCCGGCGCGTGGAAGCCCGACCGGGCGCTCACGGTGAAGGCGCTGCTCGAGGAGCACTGGCTTCCGGCGCAGGAGAGCCGCGGGCTCAAGTCGACGACCCTCGCGCAGTACCGCGACGTCGTCTCGGCCTGGGTCGTGCCTCACCTCGGCGGGATGCGCGCCGCTGCGCTCACCCCGAAAGACGTGCAGGCCCTCGTCGAGAAGCTGCGCACCACGCCGACGTCCACGGGGAGAGACGGTCTCGCGCCGCGCTCGCTCCAGGTCGCCGTCGGGG
>JAJYMD010000247.1 GCA_021787255.1 Actinomycetes bacterium
GCCATGCCGACCACCCCGATCATGCCGGGGCGGTCGTCGTTGTGCACGACGAGCATGTGCTCGGCCGGGGGCACCTCCAACGTGTGGCCGTCGACCATCACGATGCGCGGCTCGGGGCGCGCGCCCGGGCCCGCCAGCGTGCCGGAGACGGTGTGCCGGGCCGACCGGAGGGTCACGAGGCTCTTGTAGAGGGGCGACACAGCGGTCGACACCTCCTCCACCGACAGGCCGTGGCGCTCGGCCACCTGGAGCGCGTTCACGTAGGTGACCGGCTCCTCGGCGGTCGAGCCGAAGATGCCCTTCAGCGCGCAGAGCGTGAGGATCCCCGTCGCGTGGCCGGCGAGCTCGCCCCGGCACTCCACCTCGAGGCGGTCCGGCAGCGACTCGTGCAGGCAGGCGAAGAACCGTCCGAGCTGCTCGGCGATCTGCATGAACGGCCGGACGGCATCGGAGACCTCCGAGGCCGGCAGGTTCACGGCGAACGGCACGAAATCCCCTGCGAGCGCGAGGAGGACCTGCTCGGCGATGGTGACGCCGGCCTTGTCCTGCGCCTCCTCGGTGGAGGCGCCGAGGTGGGGGGTCACCACGACGCTCTCGAGCTCGAAGAGCGGGGACGCACCCGGCGGCTCCTTCGAAAAGACGTCGAGCGCGGCGCCGGCGACCACTCCTGCGCGGATCGCGTCGTAGAGCGCCTCCTCGTCCACGATGCCGCCGCGCGCGGTGTTCACGATCCGGATCCCGGGCTTCGCCTTGGAGAGGAGCTCACGTCCGACGAGCCCGACCGTCTCCGCGGTCTTCGGCACGTGGATGGTCACGAAGTCGGACTCCGCGAACACCTCCTCGAGCGAGCGCAGCTCCACGCCGAGCGCACGGGCGCGCTCGGGTGAGACGTAGGGGTCGTAGCCGCAGAGCCGCATCCCGAACGCGGCGGCACGCGCCGCGACGAACGAGCCCGCCCGCCCGAGCCCCACGATGCCGAGGACCTTGCCGTACAGCTCGACGCCCTCGAAGCGCGAGCGCTCCCAGCGGCCGGCGACCAGGGCCGCGTGGGCCTGGGGAATGTTGCGCGCCTGGGCGAGCAGGAGCCCCATCGCCTGCTCGGCGACCGACAGGATGTTCGACGTCGGCGCGTTCACCACCATGACCCCGCGGTCCGTCGCGGCCTGCACGTCCACGTTGTCGAGGCCGACGCCCGCTCGTCCGACGACCACGAGGTCGCTGCCCGCCGCGAGCACCTCTGCGGTGACCGACGTCTGCGAGCGGACGACGAGCGCGTGGGCCCCCGCGACCGCGTCGAGCAGCTGGACGGGGCTCAATCCCTCTCGCACGTCGACCTCGTGGCCTCCTTCCTCGAGGAGCTCGAGGCCGCGCTCGGCGATCTTCTCGGTGACGAGGATGCGGGCCATCGTGACGCGGTGCGCTAGCTCGCGGACCCGAACAGGTCGGCGAGCCGGCCCACGCCCTCCACCATCGCGTCGTAGCCGAGCGCGTAGGAGAGGCGGAGGTAGCCGGGCGCGCCGAAGGCCTCGCCGGGGACCACCGCGACCTTCGCCAGGTCGATGCACACCTCGGCCAGCTCCTCGCTCGTGGCCGGCCGTCTCCCACCGATCTCGCGGCCCAAGAGGGCGTGCACGTCGGGGAAGGCGTAGAAGGCGCCCATCGGCTCCTCGCAGAGGACGCCGGGGATGCCCCGGAGCATCTCGACCATCTTCTTGCGTCGCCGGTCGAACGCGAGCCGCATCTCCGCCACCGCCTCGAGGTCGCCCGTCAGCGCCGCGAGCGCCGCGTACTGCGAGACGTTCGCCACGTTCGAGGTCTCGTGCGACTGGACGTTCGCCGCGGCGGCGACCGCATCGACCGGCCCGATCATCCACCCGACGCGCCAGCCGGTCATCGCGTAGGTCTTCGCGACCCCGTTCACCACGATGCACCGGTCCGCGAGCTCCGGCACGAGGACCGGCATCGAGTGGTGCTCGGCGCCGCCGTAGACGAGGTGCTCGTAGATCTCGTCGGTGACGACCCAAAGCCCGCGCGCCGCGGCCCACCGGCCGATCTCGGCGATCTCCTCTCGGGGGTACACGGCCCCGGTCGGGTTGGACGGCGAGACGAAGAGGAGCACCTTCGTCCGGGGCGTGATCGCAGCCTCGAGCTGCTCGACGGTGACCCTGAAGCCCTGGTCCGACCCTGCGAGCACCACGACCGGGACGCCGCCGGCGAGCGCGATCGCCTCGGGGTACGTGGTCCAGTAGGGCGCGCAGACGAGCACCTCGTCGCCTGGGTCGCACAGCACCGTGAACGCGTTCGCCACCGCCTGCTTGCCGCCGTTGGTCACGATCACCTGCTGGGCGGTGACCTCGTAGCCAGAGTCCCGGCGCGTCTTGGAGGCGATCGCCTCGCGCAGCTCGGGCAGGCCCGGGACCGGCGTGTAGTGGTGCGCGCGGGGGTCGCTGCACGCGGCGATCGCCGCCTGCACCACGTGCTCTGGCGTCGGGAAGTCCGGCTCTCCCGCGCCGAAGCCGATCACTTGCTCCCCTGCCGCCTGCAGCGCCTTGGCCTTCGCGTCGATCGCGAGGGTCGCCGAGGGCATCACGCCGGCCGCGCGCGCCGAGATCCTGCGGGTTCCGATGGAGGTCGTCACGGATGCCATGATCTCATAGTGACCACTGCCGACCCGACAACCATCGCCATCCCCGCGTCGCTGCTCCCCGCCGACGGGCGGTTCGGCTCGGGACCCTCGAAGATCCGGCCCGAGCACGTCCGCCGCCTTGCGGGCACCGGGACCACGTACCTCGGCACCAGCCACCGCCAGCAACCGGTGAAGGCGGTCGTCGGACGGGTCCGCCAAGGGCTCCGGGAGCTGTTCTCCCTGCCAGACGGCTACGAGGTGCTGCTCGGCAACGGGGGGACGACCGCGTTCTGGGACGCGGCCGTCTTCGGGCTGATCGACGCCCGGAGCCAGCACCTCTTGTTCGGGGAGTTCTCCTCGAAGTTCGCAGCGGCCGTGAAGGCGGCGCCGCACCTGAAGGACCCCGAGGTGATCGAGTCGCCCGTCGGCAGCCATCCGCAGCCGGTCGCAGACCCGGCCGTCGACTTCTACGCCCTCACCCACAACGAGACGTCGACCGGCGTCGCCATGGACGTCCACCGCCCCTCGGGCGCCGACGGCCCGGCCGAGGGGCTCGTGGCAGTGGACGCGACCTCGGCCGCGGGCGGGCTGCGGGTCGATCCGCGGGAATTCGACGTGTACTACTTCGCTCCCCAGAAGTGCTTCGGCTCCGACGGCGGGTTGTGGATCGCGTGCTGCTCGCCGGCCGCGATCGA
>JAJYMD010000364.1 GCA_021787255.1 Actinomycetes bacterium
AAGCTCGTGCCCTTCGGGGCCTTCGTCCAGGTCGGCGACGGCATCGAGGGGCTGGTGCACATCTCGGAGATGGCCGCGCACCACGTCGACATGCCCGAGCAGGTGGTCAGTCCCGGAGAGGAGCTCTGGGTGAAGATCATCGACATCGACCTCCAGCGCCGCCGCATCAGCCTGTCGATCAAGCAGGCCGCCGAAGGGGGCGAGGTCTCCGAGGAGTACCGCGAGGCCTTCGGCGAGCACGCCTACGACGCCGAGGGGAACTACATCGGCGGCTACGACTACGCAGACGCGGGAGAATTCACCCCGGAGACCGAGGCACAGGCCGCGTGGGCCGACTACGCGGCGCAGGCGACGGGGGGTGCGTCCGGCGCGGCCCCCGAGGCCGAGGGAGCCGCGCCGGAGCCGGGCGCGTCGGCTGCGGGCCCCCAGGAGGCAGCGGCCGTCGGCGGGGTCGCCGCCGAGCAGCCGGAGCCTGCGGTGCCCGACGGTGCGCTCGACGCGTCCGGGGAGCGTCCAGAGCACCAGGAGCACTGAGCACGCTCCCCGGGGCGACGTCGGGGACGCGGTGGAGGTGCGCGGCGGGCGCCCGGCGGCACCTGCCCAGGTGCGCTGGCGCGCCGGGCTCGCGGACGCAAGCACGCTCGCGCTCGCCGGCATCGCGGGGAACGGCGGGAGCCTTCTCGTCACCGTGGTCCTCGCGCGCCTGCTCAGCTCGAGCGGCTACGGCGCGCTGAACCAGCTCGTCGGGATCTTCTTCGTGGTGTCGACCCCGGGTTCGGCGGTGCTCGTCGCGGTCGTGAGGCGCCTGGCGCGCTGGCAGGGTACGGCTGGGGCGGTCTGGCGCTGGGGCGCGGCCGTGCACGGGCGGGCGACCGTCGCGTTGGTCCTCTTCGCCGGAGCGGTCCTCGCGGCCGGGCCGTCGATCGCCGGACTGCTCGGGCGTCGCGACGCGCTCGGCGTCGACGCCGTCGCGATCGCGGGCGGTGTGTGGGTCCTTTTGTGCGTGGACCGGGGACTGCTCCAGGCGAGCCGCTCGTACCGCACGCTGTCTGCGAACCTGCTGCTCGAAGGCGGGGCGCGCACGGCCTTCATGATCGGGTTTGGCGCGGCGGGGCTCGGCGTGCGCGGCGTCGCGGCCGGCGTGCTCGTCGCCGAGGTGTGCACCGCGGCCCACGCGCGCCTCTTGGCGGACCGGGCCTGGCGCCCCGAGGCGGCGTCGGGTCGGGTCGGCACCTGGTGGCGAGCGCACCGCCCGGGTGGCACCGGTCGCCCCGGCCGCGACGGCGTGGTCCGGCGGGACCTCCTCGCTGCGGCGGTGGCGCTCGGGGCCGTCGCGCTGCTCCAGAACGTCGACGTGATCGTGATGGGCCGCGAGGCGCCGCGAGCCGCCGGCGGCTACGCCGCGGTGTCCGTCGCGAGCAAGGCGATCGTGTTCGTCGCGGTCGCGCTGGCGGGCTATCTCCTGCCAGAAGCCGCGATCTCCTGGCGAGAGGGCCGCGATGCGCTGCGGCAGCTCACGGTGTCGCTGGCGCTGCTCGGGGCGCCCGCCGCGCTCCTGGTCGGCGTCGCCGCGGCCGTGCCGCGGCCGTTCCTCCAGACGGTGTTCTCGGGCCGCTACGCGGCAGCCGCCGGCGCGTTCCTCCCGCTCGCCCTCGCGATGGTGTGCCTCGGAGTGACGGTGGTCGTGACGACGTACCTCCTCGGGGTGGGGGACCGCTCGCCGGTCGGCGTCCTGGTGGGCGGGGCGGCGCTCGCAGCCGCGGCGATGGTCCTGGCGCACGGCGTCCCGGAGGCCACCGCGCTGGCCGACCTCGGCGTCCAGGTGCTCGTCATGTGCGCGACCGGCGCGAGGCTCGCACGCCTGCATCGCTCGGGGCTCCCGGGCTCCGCGACCCCCTCGGGCACCTCGGACGCGGCGGTCATGACGACCGAGCCGCTCGGCCCAGGTGACGCTCAGGGTTCGCGGCGGGCCGGAGGGCGGCGGGCCGGAGGACGGAGGGCGGTGTGGCGGAGGGCCGGATGGCCGAGCGGCACTCGCACTCGGCGCGTGCGGTCCTCGAGGTAGTCCTCGAGCGCGCGGTACACCTTCTTGCCGGTCATCTCGACCAGCTCGTCGGCCATCTGCTCGTACACCGGTGACGTGCCGACGAACGCCTCCTCCGCCTCGGTGCACCACCACGCGAACTCCTGGCCGCCGGCTCCCCAGTGACGCCGGTCCCACTGGCCGACCGTCGAGGTGACGTGGCCGTCGTCGGCGACCCGGTCCTCCCGGCGCAGCGGCAGCTGCCAGCACACCTCGGGCTTGAGGTCGAGCGGGCGCAGGCCGCGTGCGAGCGCGGCCTGGTGGAGCGCGCAGCCCGGGCCGGTGGGGAAGTCCGGGCGGTTGAGGAAGATGCACGCCCCCTCCACCAGCCGCGTGAGCGTCTCGCGCCGCTTGGTGGTACGGGTGACGCCCTTTTTCAGCGCACGTCGGCGGAATTGCCACTCCTCGTCGCTGAGCGTCGCAGCCGCCCGCTCGACGCGTGAGACGTCGTCCTCGTCGACGAAGTGGGCCCCATAGGAGCAGCATCCCTGGGCCAGGGAGGGCGCGGGCTCGCTCAGCACGCCCTTGCAGCCCCGCCCGTAGATGCACGTCCATCGGCTGGTGAGGAAGGTCACGTCGAAGACCCAGGTCCGGTCCTCGTCGGGGTCCTCGAAGCTCACCCACTCGTGGACGCAGACGTGCCCGCCTGTCGCCATCGCGCCGGACCTTAGCCGTAGCCGTACAATGAGCGAATGGCACAGATCGCAGAGCAGCTCGCCGTGGTGACGTTGACGCCCGAGGCGCGTCGGGTGGTGCAAGACGCGCTCGCAGCAGAGCCGGACTCCGAGCGCCTCGCGCTGTGGCTCGAGGTGCGCGGAGTCCAGCACGGGCAGTTCGTCTACGACCTGTACTTCCAGGCCGCCGCGGACGCAGGCGACGGCGACGCGGTCGACGTCGGCGAGGAGCTGACCGTCGTCGTCCCGAAGTCGAGCGTCGACCGGTTGCGCGGCGCGCGGCTCGAGTGGAACGCGGAGGGCGAAGGCGGCCTCGTCCTCGTGAACCCGAACAGCCCGGCGCCCGAGGACCTCGGCGTCCCCGCAGAGGTGCTGGCGGCCGGTCTGGACGGCCCTCTCGCCAGGAGGGTGGCCGCGGTGCTCGAGCAGGCGGTGAACCCTTCGATCGCCTCGCACGGCGGTCGTGCCGACCTGGTGGCCCTCGACGAGGGCGCCGGGGTCGCGTACCTGCAGCTCTCAGGCGGCTGCCAGGGCTGCGCGATGTCCCGTATGCCCCTCA
>JAJYMD010000044.1 GCA_021787255.1 Actinomycetes bacterium
CTCACCAAGGCGGGACGCGCGCCGAGCCCTGCGGAGACGTAGCTGTAGTAGCCACCGGCGGAGCTCCGGTGCTTCGACAGGTGGTAGATGGTGTTCACCTCGATGAACATGAGGACGAAGGCCGCGAAGTACGCGAGCGGCAAGGCCACCAGGGCGAATGCGGCCCCTGCCGTCATGAAGGCCACCACGTCTGTGGCGGGCGCCATACCCGCGACGCTCTGACTGACGAGCCCCCAGAAGGAGACCACCCCGCGGGGGAGCGACGCGTGACCGCCCGGCCCCTGGTCGACTTCGCCGGCGGCGCCTGGCTGGTGCTGGTGCCGTCGACCGCCCGTGGTGCGTCTCATCCTCGTCCGATCTCCAGCCCCGTCGATCCAGTCCTCGTCTCCGGCGTGCACGGGCAAAGGCGATCAGCCCGAAACTGAGACAGTGTATCACTATACATCAAAGTTTCAGAGATCTAATCAGTCTCAATAGTGGTACTATGATTCCATGGGGAGCGCAGCCGTCAGGGACCGCATGCTGGCCGCAGGCCAGCGCATCACGCGCCAGCGCGACGAGGTGGTCGACGCCTTGGAGCGCGCGCGACGGCCGCTCGCGGCTCGGGAGATTTGCGACGCGGTGGCGGAGTCGAACCCCGACGTCGGCCGGGCGACCGTCTTTCGCACGCTGCACGCGCTGGCGGCAGCCGGGATCGTCCAGCGCGTCACCCTTGCTGGAGGTCGACCCGGCTACCTGCTCTGCGAGGCCGAGGGACACCACCACCACTTGGTGTGCACCAGCTGCGGACGCACGATCGACCTTCCCGAATCCGCAGTGACGCCGTTCCTCACCGGGGTGGAAGAGGCCCATGGGTTCACCGTCGACCACTCCAGCTTCGACGTGCACGGCCGGTGCGCCAGCTGCAGGTGAGCCCAGGGACCCGCTCCGGCTAGCGACCGGGCTTCACGACCATGAGGACGACGATCGCGAGCAGCCCCGCCGCCGCCAGGTAGTTGAGGCTGAGCGCGACGCGATCCCCGAGCAGCCTGCGAAGCTCTCCGCTCGGCTCGAGCCCCTGGCTCGCGAGCTCGCCCGCGAGCTTGCGGGCCTGCTTGGGTCGCTGCCCGCCGGCCGATCCGCCGATGACCACCACGACGAGGAGGCCCATCGCCGCGTCGACCCAGGGCGTGGCGTAGCCCCAGTGGCCGAGGTCCACAAGCCACAGCCCGAACGCACCGGCGACAACGGTCCCAGCCGCCACGAGCATGGCCCCGATGCGCGCCAGACCCAGCAGGAGCGCGATCTCCGAGCAGCTCGACCGACGCCGGGCCGTCTCGAAGCCCACGAGGGCGACGACGGTGCCTGACACGAGCGAGAACGCGCCGAGCAGGTGCGCGCACAAGGCGAGGTCGTAGAGCCAGGCGGGGGTCACGGCTGCATCGGACGGTCGTCCGCCGTCCCCGCCTCGAGGTGCGCGTGGATCTCCGCGGTGGCGGTGCCGAACCGGAGCACCTCGAAGATCCAGCCAGCCTGCGACTGCAGGTCGCAAGCGACGGCCTCCAGCCGACCCGCTCTGCCAAGGCCGTCGAGGAGCAGATGGAAGTGCACCATGCCGCCGTACGGCCACCACCGCTCGGCGAGCGCGGCGGCCTCCTGCTCGTCGTCGAGCTCGGTCGGGTTGTCCGGCTCCTGCGTCCCGGAGACCACCCGGCGGGCGGGCCCCGTGAGGGTCTGCGCCTTGGCTGAGCTGAGCCCGAGACGTCGCAGTTCCTCGGGCGCGGCGGCGAGGAGCTCGGGGGTCGGAAACCCTGCATTGGCACCGTGCTCCTCGACCTTCAGACCGCAGGCAGTTGCGAGACGGTCGAGAAGCCGGATGCCGACGTCGAGCCGCTGCGCCCAGATAGTGGGGTCCAAGCGGAAGGGCTGGCGGACGCCGATCGCAAAGCGGGCGATCCCCACCTGCCTAGCTGCTCGTGGCCGCGACGATCACGTCGCGAAGGACCGCAGCCCCCGAGCGCTCGACGTCGCGCGTCGCGGTGAGCAGGACGAGACGACCCCGACCCGGCGCGACGAAGCTCTGCAGCCGTCGGAGGGCCGACAGTCCCGGCTCGCGCTCGAGCTCCGCCCGGTAGCGGCGGGCAAACTCGGAGAAGCGAGCCGGTTCATGGCCGTACCAGCGACGCAGCTCGGTGCTCGGCGCCGCGTCCTTCGCCCACTCGTCGAAGTCCAACGCTGCCTTCTGCACACCGCGGGGCCACAGCCGGTCCACCAGCACCCGGTGCTCCCCCGGACGACGCCCGGGGTCGTCGTAGACCCGGACCACCTCGACAGCCCCCGCTCGCCCAGCCGTGGACCTCGTCCGGGGGGTCACCGCGTGAACCCGAGCGCGGCGGCTGAGCCCGCGTCGATCATGGCCGGGCTCCGCGCCGGGTCCCACACGACCCTGACGTCCACCGGGACGCTGCCGCTCAACGCGTCGTCGATCGCGGCGTCGTCGATCGCGGCGTGCGCCACCTCCGCCAGCATCTCGGACGCCGGGCACCCTGGGGTCATCATCGTCATCTCGACCACCGGCTTCTCGTGTGCGAGGTGCACATCGTAGAGGGGCCCGAGCGAGACGGCGTCCAGGTCCAGCTCGGGGTCGTAGACGCCGCGCAGCGCGTCCCAGGCCGCGCCCCGCGCCCCTGGCACCGGAAGCTCCGGCCAGCTTCCCAGGTCACCGCGCCGTCGTCTCCCTCCGAGGTGTGCGGCACATCTCCGGTCACGGGAGCCTCCGGAAGCTGACTCGCCGGTCATCCCCGCCGACGTCCCCGGCCTCGTAGGACAAGCCCCGCGGAGACAGGACTCCCTCGAGGGACACCGGCTCGAAGGGTGCCAGCACCACCCGCTCCTCGCCGTCGGCAAGCCTGTCGGCTCCCGCCATGATCGTCTCGAACGGCTCGTCACCCGACGCGATGATCGGGCGAGCATCCACGGTTGCCATCACCTGCTCCCTCCTCGGGCCCGGACGACCTCTTCGTGAGCACCAGGACATCACATCCCATGTGTGCTCCCGGTCCCCGGAGCTTCGCCCTCGCCGGCCTGTCGTCGCTCTGGCTATTGTTCTGTTCTGAGGTAGAACTTACCAGCACGAGCCTTCCCGCTGGAGACCCCAGCGGCTCGGGAACGCCCTCTGGGACCCCGAGCTCGGAGGGGGGAGTCGCGCCTTGCACCAAGAGCTCACTTCTGCCGATCGCTGGAGATCCCATGGTCACAGACACGAGGGTGGGGTGCGCTCTTTGTCGCTGACCGCCAGGAGAGCTGGTTCGTGCTGGCCAGCCACGTCGACCT
>JAJYMD010000215.1 GCA_021787255.1 Actinomycetes bacterium
TGGTAGAAGACCTCGAAGCCCGCGTCGCGCGCCGCGAGCGCGATCTGCTCGGCACCGTTCGAGTGGCCGTCGAGGCCGGGCTTGGCGACGAGGAGGCGCGGAGGGACGCCGTTGGCCCGCACGAACGCCGCCACCTTGGCCGTAGCGGCGCCCGGGCGCCCGGCCACCACCCCTGCCCCGGCCGCCCCGGGCCACGAGCCCCGGTCCCAGCCACACCCGCGCCGTCGAGAGGCTCCGGTGACGCCGGTCGGCGCCCGGTACTCGCCGAACACGTCGCGCAGCGCTCCCGCCCACTCACCGGTCGTCCCCCCGGCCAGGGCGAGCTCGATCGTCGCCGGCATGACGTTCGCGTGCCGGTCGGCGGCCGCGCGCCGCAACGTGTCGACCGCCCTTCCCACTGCAGCCGAGTCGCGGCTCCTGCGCCAAGCCCTGACGTCGTCCTGGAGCTCGCTCTCGGCGGCCGGGTCGGCCTTCAGCACGGCGCCCGCGCCGCAGTCCGCGGTGAGGGGGGAGGGCTCGGAATCGGTGAAGCAGTTGACCCCGACGATCTCGAGCTCGCCGGACTCGATCCTGCGGAGCCGCTCGGCCTGGCTGCGCACGAGGCGCGTCTTCAGCTCCTCGATCGCGCCGAACGCGCCGCCGAGGGAGAGCACGTCGTCGAGCTCCGAGCGGGCTGCTCGGGCCAGCGACTCGGTCTTCTCCTCGATCACGGCGGACCCCTCGAAGATGTCGTCGTGCTCGAGGAGGTCGGACTCGTAGGCGAGGATCTGCTGGATCCGCAGCGACCACTGCTGGTCCCAAGGGCGCGGCAGCCCGAGCGCCTCGTTCCACGCAGGAAGCTGGATGGCGCGTGCACGGGCGCCTGCCGAGAGCGTCACAGCGAGCATCTCGAGCACGATGCGAGCCACGTTGTTCTCGGGCTGCTGCTCGGTGAGGCCGAGGGAGCTCACCTGCACCCCGTAGCGGAAGCGGCGCAGCCGCGGGTCGGTGACGCCGTAGCGCTCCAGGCAGATCCGCTCCCACAATCGCCCGAACGCGCGGATCTTGCAGGTCTCCTCCACGAAGCGCACGCCGGAGTTCACGAAGAAGCTGATGCGGCCGACGACCTCCGGGAGCTTCGCGTCGTCGATCTTGCCCGAGGAGCGCACCGCGTCGAGGATCCCGATCGCGCTCGCGAGCGCGTACGCGATCTCCTGGACCGGCGTCGCTCCCGCCTCCTGGAGGTGGTAGCTGCAGACGTTGACCGGGTTCCACCTTGGCACGTGTCGGAGGGTGTACGCGATGGTGTCGACGGTGAGCCGGAGGCTCTCCTCGGGCGGGAAGATGAACGTGCCGCGGCTCAGGTACTCCTTCAGGATGTCGTTCTGGGTGGTCCCTTGGAGCGCGTTCGGGGCGATCCCCTGGGTGGTCGCGTGCGCGACGTACAGGCCGAGCAACCACGCCGCGGTCGCGTTGATCGTCATCGAGGTGTTCATCTCCGCGACGGGGATCCCGGCCAGGAGCTCGCGCATGTGCCCGAGGTGCACGACGGGAACCCCGACCTTGCCGACCTCGCCCAGCGCTTCGGGGGCGTCCGGGTCGTAGCCGGTCTGGGTCGGGAGGTCGAAGGCGATCGAGAGCCCGGTCTGGCCCTTCGCCAGGTTCCTCCGGTACAGCTGGTTGGACGCGCGTGCGGTCGAGTGCCCCGAGTAGGTCCGCATGAACCACGGTGACGACCGGGAGGGCGGCACCTCGGGCACGCTCAGCCGCGGGAGCGGCTTCGGCCGCGTGCCCGGGAGCTCCCTGCCTTCGCCACCTCGGAGTCGGCGACGTCCACGCGCCCGCGCATGGGCGCAAGGCTACTGCCGGGCGGCCCGGGTGCTCCGTGGGAGCCGTCCGGCCGCCGCCTGGCTGCCCACTCGTGTGAGATGGTGTGGGGCGGTGAGGACCAGATGAGCCCCGGTGTGCTCGCGCTCGTCGGAGGCGACGAGTGGACGGCCGGCTGCGACTTCGACGCCGACCTGCTCGACGCCTCGGGGTCCGACAAGGTGGTGGTGCTGCCAACCGCAGCGGCATTCGAGCGGCCGGAGCGGCGGGTGCTCGCCGCAGCGGAGTGGTTCGCAGGGCTCGGCGCGGAGGTGCAGGGGCTCATGGTGGCGAGCCGTGCCGACGCGCAGGACGACGACGCGGCGGCGATTGTCGGTGCCGCCCGCTTCCTGTACCTGAGCGGGGGGTCCCCGCTCCACCTTCGCTCGGTCTTGAAGGGCTCGAAGGTCTTCGCGGCGCTACGGGAGGCGTGGGGGAACGGCGCGGTCGTGGCCGGGGCCGGGGCGGGCGCGCTGGTGCTCTCCGACCCGATGGTCGACCCTCGCGGGGGCGCGCTCACCGTCGGGCTCGGGCTCATCGAAGGGCTCGCCGTCGTGCCGCTCGTCGGGGACTTCCAGGAGGACGCGCACGGGGAGAAGCTCCATCGCGCGGTGCTGCTCGCGCCGCCAGGCGTCCCCGTCGTCGGCATCCCGGGGCGCACCGCCCTGCTCCGGGATCCCGACGGACGCTGGCGCAGCCGCGGCCAAGGGAGACCGTCGGTCTACGTCGACGGCCGCGCCGCCGTCGACGGCCTGGGCGCCCTCGCCGGCCTCTGAGCGAGACGGGCGGGGGCGCGCTCAGGCGGCGGCCGCCACCAGCGCGGCGAGCGCAGCGGCGCCGGGGCCGTCGATCGGGAGGTGCGTCTGTGTGGCGTAGAGCCAGCCCGGGTGGCGCACGGCGAGGGCGTACCAGTCGACGAGCACCGCCCGCGGGAAGCGCGCGACCCCTTGCGCGAGCACTGCGTTGTTCGAGTCCTGCCACGCCCGGTCGACGCGGTCGTTCACGAACACGACTCGCGACGCGCCGGACAGCACGGTCATCATCGAGTCGAAGTCGCTGGAGGTGATTGGACCGTTGGTGCCGAGGCCCACGATCACGACTGCGCCGAGCGCGCTCTGCGACGCGAGCCGCTGCAGGATCGCCACGCCTGTCGCCCACTGCCTGCTGACCGCGGCGTCGATCTCGATCCCCGGGATGTCTGCTTCGAGCGCCTTCGCATAGTCGATCATCACCGAGTCGCCGACCGCCGTGACCTTGTCGGCGACGAACCCGGGTCCTGCTGGCGGCAGCGGGGGCTCCGTGACGGGGCCGTGGCGGCCTGGTGGCGCCGAGGTCGTTGTCGGAGGGCCGCTCGTGCTCGGGGCACCGGTCGGGCCGGTCGTCGTGCTCTGGGCACCGGTCGGGCCGCTCGTTGTGCTCCGGGCAACGGTCGGGCCGGTCGTCGTGCTGTGGGTCGCTG
>JAJYMD010000088.1 GCA_021787255.1 Actinomycetes bacterium
CCGCGCTCGTGAGCGCAGGCTGCAGCGCGGTCGAGGTGCACCCCCGACCGCGGGTCGGCGTGATCTCGACCGGTGACGAGCTCGTGGAGCCCGGACGTCCACTGGGCCCTGCGCAGATCTACGACTCGAACCGCCCGATGCTGCTCGCGCTCGTGGCGGAGGCAGGGGGCCGCGCGGTCGACCTCGGGCGCGCCGCGGACGACGAGGACGCGCTCGCCGGGCGCATCGCCGACGCGCTCGGCCGTGTGGACGTCCTCCTCCTGTCAGGCGGGGTGAGCGTGGGCGACGTCGACGTGGTGCGCATCGTGCTCGAGCGCCTCGGGGGCGCGGCGACCCGCTGGATGCAGATCGCGATCCGGCCCGCGAAACCCTTCTCCTTCACGGTGCTCTCGGGGCCGGAGAGGCCCGTCCCGGTCTTCGGGCTCCCGGGCAATCCCGTCTCCTCCGCCGTCAGCTTCGAGCTCCTCGTGCGGCCCGCTCTCCGTGCGATGGGGGGGCACCGGGTGACCACACGGCCCCGGGTGACCGCGCGCGCGGCGGCGCCGCTACGCCGGCGCCCGGACGGAAGGACGCACTTCGTCCGGGTCGAGCTCGTCTCCGACGTCCCTCTGGCCGCGTCGTGCGGACACGCAGGGGCGCACGGGCTCGCGAGGACCTGGACCGCTCGGCCCTGCCCCGGCCAGGGGTCCCACCAGATCCGCTCCATGGGCCTCGCCGACGGCCTCGCGGTGCTGGCCGACGGCGACGGGGTGGAAACGGGCGAGGAGGTGGAGGTCATCGTGACGAACTCGGCGCTCGCGGCGGGCTTCGCGGGGACCCCGTGACCGAGGAGGAGCCTTGACCGAGAAGGATCTTCTGCGCTGATGGCGACGCTCCTCCTCTTCGGTCCTGCGCGCGCCGCCGCGGGGGCACACGAGGTGACCATCGACGCGGCGAGCCTCACGGAGCTCTGCACCGCAGCCTGCCGGCGGTTCGGCCCGCAGTTCGAGGCGGTTCTCGGCGTCTCCGCCGTCTGGGTGAACGGCGAACCGGTCACCGGCGATGCGGCCATTGGCGAGCGCGACGAGGTGGCGGTCGTCCCGCCGGTGTCGGGCGGTGCATGAACCGGGCGCGCGTGGCAGCATGAGGGCGCGCTCGGAAAAAGACGTCGCGAGCACGAGGGAGGTCGGCGCATGCAGGTGACCGTGACGGTGAACGGGACAACCGAGACCCATGACGTCGAGCCTCGAATGCTCCTCGTGCAGTACCTGCGCGAGGTGCGGGGCCTGACGGGGACCAACGTCGGCTGCGATACGACCTCGTGCGGTGCGTGCACGGTGCTGCTCAACGGCGAGTCGGTGAAGTCGTGCACCGTGCTGGCTGCGCAGGCCGACGGCCAGGAGATCACGACCATCGAGGGCATGGCGGCGCCGGACGGGACGCTCCACCCGATCCAAGAGGCGTTCCGGGAGCACCACGGGCTCCAGTGCGGCTTCTGCACGCCGGGCATGGTGATGGCCATCGCGTCGTTCCTCAAGGAGCACCCCGACCCGACGGAGGCCGAGGTCCGCGCAGGGCTGGAAGGCAACCTCTGCCGCTGCACCGGCTACCACAACATCGTCCAGGCCGCGCTCGCGGCCGCTCGCTCGGGCGCGCTCGTGCCATGAGCGCGCCCCTCGCCGAGCAGACCGTCGCGAGGGTGGTCGGGACGAGGATGCGCCGGCGCGAAGACCCGGCGCTGTTGAGCGGTGAGTCGCTCTTCGTCCACGACCTCGTCGTCCCCGGCGCGTTGCACATGGCGGTCGTGAGGAGCCCGTACGCGCACGCACGGATCGTCTCGGTCGACGTGTCCCGGGCGCTCGGGATGCCCGGCGTCGTTGCCGCCTTCAGCGGCGCGGACCTCGCCGGGGAGTGGGCGTCGCCGATGCCGTGCGCGTGGCCGGTCACCGCCGACATGGTCTCGCCGCGCCATCTCCCCCTCGCCACGGAGGAGGCGTGCTACGTCGGGGACGCGGTCGCGGTCGTGGTCGCCGCCTCCCAGGCCCAGGCCCAGGACGCTCTGGCTGCCGTGGACGTCGCCTACGAGGAGCTTCCCGCCGCCGTCGACCTCGAGGACGCGGCGAGCGACGCCGTCCTCGCGCACTTGGACCTCACGTCCAACCGTGCCTACACCTGGGAGCTCTCGCCGGACCCTGCGGCCGTCCAGCGCGCCTTCGAGGAGGCCGCGGTCAGGATCGAGGAGCGCTACGTCCAGCAGCGGCTCATCCCTGCGGCGATGGAGCCCCGCGGCGTCTGCGTGGTGCCGCAACCCTTCGGCGGCGAGTACGTCGTCTACTCGGCGACGCAGATCCCCCACATCCTGAGGACGATGCTCGGCCTCAGCGCGGGAGTCCCAGAGGACCGGATCAGGGTCGTCGCGCCCTCGGTGGGAGGAGGGTTCGGCTCGAAGCTCGACGTCTACGCGGAGGAGCTCCTCTGCCTCGCCCTGGCGAGGAGGCTCCGCAAGCCGGTGCGCTGGAGCGAGGAGCGCTCCGAAGCCGCGCAGGCGACCGTCCATGGCCGAGGGCAGGTCCAGGAGATCGAGCTTGCTGCCGACGCGGACGGGCGCGTGAAGGGGGTGCGGGCCCGCCTCCTTGCCGACATGGGTGCGTACCTGCAGCTCGTCACCCCTGGGATCCCTCTCCTCGGAGCCTTCCTCTACCACGGCGCCTACGACGTGCCCGCCTACTCGTTCACCTGCACCGGCGTCTTCACGAACAAGACCCCGACCGACGCCTACCGGGGCGCGGGTCGCCCGGAGGCGACGTACGCGATCGAGCGAGCGATGGACGCGCTCGCCCGAAGGATCGGTCTCGACCCCGCCGAGGTGCGCAGGCGGAACTTCATCGGCACCGACAAGTTCCCCTACTCCTCTGCGGCGGGGCTCGTCTTCGACAGCGGGAACTACGAGGCCGCGCTCGACGCGGCGCTCGAGCTCGCCGAGTACGACGGGGTGAGGAGCGAGCAGGCGCGTCGCAGAGGCGAGGGCGCGACGAAGCTGCTCGGCGTCGGGCTCTCCTCGTACGTCGAGATGTGCGGGCTCGCGCCCTCTCGGGTGCTCGCGTCGCTCAACTACGTCGCCGGAGGCTGGGAGACGGCGGCGGTTCGGATGCTCCCGACCGGCACGGTGCAGGTGGTCACCGGCACGAGCCCCCACGGCCAGGGCCATGAGACCTCCTGGTCGATGATCGTCGCCGACAAGCTCGGCGTCTCGCCCGAGGACGTGGAGGTCTTGCACTCGGACACCGCGGTCTCGCCGCTCGGGCTCGACCCGTACGGGTCGCGC